>JAUVFC010000213.1 GCA_030594505.1 Desulfobacterales bacterium | reverse complement strand
TCCCTTCCGGAAATGTCATCAAGATAGTTCCTATTCATGATGCCCGAAGTAAAAGTATAGAGACCCGCCTGAAGGAAGAGCGCATGACCCCTGAGGATAAGGTGGTGACTCAGTTGGTCCCTCTTGAATACGCCAACCCGGAAGAGTTGAAAAAACTTTTTACGCCCATGATATCAAAGAACAGCCTGATTGTTTCTTATTCGCCCACCAGGGTGTTGATTGTCACCGACGTCCTTTCCAATATTCAACGTATCTTGAAAATAGTGAAAGCAATCGATGTGATCGGTGTGGGGGAGGAGATTACTGTAATCCCTGTAAAGCATGCTGACGTATCGAATCTTGCGAAGTCCTTGAACACAGTCTTTGCGGCCGGCAGGACAAAAGCGAAAAAGGCAAGGGGCATGGCGGTGAAGATTGTCCCTGATGAACGGACTAATGTCCTGATAACTCTTGCTACTGAAGAAACCACCATTAAGATCAAACAGCTCATAGAATTGTTAGATAAAGAAACCCCTCCGGGTGAGAGGGATGTTCATGTCTATTATCTGCAAAATGCCAACGCTGAAGATCTTGCCAAGGTCCTGATGAACCTTCCCGCCAAGCAGGCAAAAGCGCTCGTGAAGGGAAAGGCCCCCCTCATTTCCAGGGAGGTCCAGATCGTGGCCGATAAAGCGACCAATACCCTGGTGATCACAGCAGGCAAGGATGACTTTCATGTCCTCGAAGATGTGATCAAGAAACTCGATATCTCGCGTCCAATGGTCTATATCGAAGCCCTGATCATGGAAGTGAAAGCAGATAAGAAATTCGAACTCGGAGTGCAATGGCATGCCGTAGACGATGTCGGCAGCCATGAGGGCAGGAAAATTGGGGCTTTTGGAGGCGCTGCCCTGGGAGAAAGTATCTATCCGACTGTTGATACTGCCACCGGGGTCGGCAGTCTCCCTTCCGGGTTTTCGCTGGGAGTTCTGGGTGATAAGATTTCAATCGGCGGGGTTGACTTTCTTAGCATAGGGGCCGTATTGCGGGCCTACCAGACGGATTCAGATGTGCATATTCTTTCAAGGCCGCAGATATTAACTATGGACAATGAAGAGGCGGAAATCAAGGTGGGAGAAAATGTCCCTTATCCCACGACGACAGGAACTACAACCGCGGGTAGAGATTATGAAACCTATGAATACAAAGATGTGGGGATTACGTTGAAGATCACACCACAGATCAACCGGGAGCGGTTTGTTCGGCTTACCATCTTCCAGGAGATAAGCAAAGTGACCGAATGGATAGAAGGGAGCCGTCCGAGGACGTTGAAGCGATCGGCAAAGACCACGGTTACTGTGAAAGATAAAAATATGATAGTTATCGGTGGGTTGATTGGCGAGGATATCACAAGAGTGAATTATAAGGTCCCCTGCCTGGGCGATATTCCCTGTCTGGGCTGGTTTTTCAAATCGGTATCAAGAACCCGTGGTAAAACCAACCTTTTCGTATTTCTCATGCCTCATATCATCGAAAACCAGAGTGAGGCCAAAGCCATTTATGAAGAGAAAAAAGAACAGATCGACAAAATAGTCGAAGAGAGCAGTATAAAATTGTATAAGAAAAAAAAGAATAGCGACGAGTAGCCAGCAACGAGTAACGAGCAACGAATAACGAGTAATCCGCAATTATGACACACAGATTATTGGGAGAAATATTAAAAGAAACGGCCAACCTTTCTGAAGATGCCGTTTCTGAAGGATTGAAACAGCAGAAGGAGAAGGGAGGGCGTCTGGGTGAAATCTTTGTCAAATCGGGGGCGATTACAGAAGAAGATCTTCTTGAGGCGCTGAGCATCCAGTTTAACATTCCGTATCTGAAATCTTTGCCCCGGGATACCGAGGGAGACGATTACGCGACCAAGATCCCGATACACTATCTGAAGCGGTATCAAATGGTGCCGATTGTGGATGCCGGTGGAGTAATGATCGCTCTTAATGACCCGCTCTTATTCCAACCCGTAGACGATTTTCGAATTGTTTTAGGGATCGATCGCATGGAGCCGGTCCTTGCATCGAGTGCGGAAATTTTGTCTGCCATTAATCGGGCATATGATTTAAGCAAGGATTCCGCCGAGCAGTTTATTCAGGACATGGATGAGGAGGACAGTGACCGGCTTATCTCAGAGATTGAAGAGACAGCCGACCTTTTGGATGATACCAGCGATGCCCCCATAATCAAACTGGTCAACCTTATCTTTTCTCAGGCAGTAAAGGCCCCTGCAAGCGATATTCATATTGAGTCGTATCAAAACGAGCTTAAAGTCAGGTATCGCATCGATGGTATCCTTTACAATACCCATACATTGCCGAAAAAGATACATTCAACGCTGGTCTCTCGTGTCAAGATCATGGCAAAATTGGATATTGCCGAAAAACGACTCCCGCAGGACGGGAGAATTGAAATCAAACTTGCCGACAAGAACATAGATATTCGTGTTTCCACCATTCCGACCACCTTTGGAGAACGCGTGGTGCTCCGTCTCCTTGACAAGGCCAATATGCTCTTAGACCTGGAAGAGATTGGATTAGTGAAGGAGAATCTCCTTGTCCTGAGAGATATTATCCAAACACCGCACGGGATCATACTGGTTACAGGACCTACCGGAAGCGGCAAGACCACCTCACTGTATGCTGTCTTAAACATCCTCAACAATCCCGATATCAATATTATGACCATTGAAGACCCTGTGGAATACCAGCTTGACGGGATTAGCCAGATCCAGGTGAATCCAAAGATAAATCTTACCTTTGCCAAGGGGCTTCGCTCTATCGTTCGTCAGGATCCGGATGTAATCCTGGTAGGTGAAATTCGCGACCTTGAGACAGCAGAGATTGCCGTGCAATCATCCCTGACCGGCCACCTTGTCTTTTCCACTCTACACACCAACGATGCGGCAAGCGCTGTAACGCGCCTCATTGACATGGGCATAGAACCTTTTCTGGTAACCTCTTCGGTGATAGCCATATTTGCGCAACGCCTCGTGAGGGTTATTTGCGATCAATGCAAAGAGGCTTATGTCCCGGACGAAGAATCTCTGCAGTCTGTGGCTATAGACGGAAGGGAGATACTTCAGGGAAAGACAATCTATCGTGGCCGGGGGTGTGATTCATGTTTGAATACCGGCTACAAGGGGCGGACCGGCATTTTTGAAGCGATGATTATGAACGATGATGTAAGGAGCTTGATCTTAAAGACCTCGGATGCCGGCCAGATCAAAAAAGAAGCTATCAGGCACGGCATGACCACACTAAGCTGGGACGGTGTCCAAAAGGTATTGGAAGGGATCACAACCCTGGAAGAGATCATTCGTGTAACGCGGTGATCCATAGAAGGCTGTCCGAGAATTCTGATCCTACTGCTTTTCGCAAGTTTTCGTCAAATAGGCCTGCGATTCTCCTCAAATTTGCGAAAATTTCGTCTCGTTCTCACACTTTTTCGTTACGGACATAATTTTTGATCTATAGGTAGGTTTTTGCATATAGCCCTTGCAGAAAAATCCATACCAACCTTAAACCTT
>JAUVFC010000063.1 GCA_030594505.1 Desulfobacterales bacterium | reverse complement strand
TCCCGGTGATCGGCCAGAGATTTTTTCAGGATTGTCTCTAACTGGTTCAAGTCTTTTAGATCGATCACCACATTAACACTCCCGGCAAAGGCAGTCATGTCGTCCATGGTTCGAAAATTATTTCCAACAAGCACAACAGTGATATTGCGTCGCGTTGCCATGGCAAGGGAGTTGAGATAACGGAGTGCATGGTTGTTTTCAGGGGCGCTGTTTTCAAATGATTCGTTCAAGACAATAAGATCATAGACATGAAGGCGCATCTTTGTCAGGGTTTCCCGTTGCGATGTGACTTCCGTGATGTGATACTTCATTTTTCCCAATATGGAACTAATCTTATCTCTTGTCGCGGCATCATCTTCGCAGACAAGGGCTGTTTGTAACCCTTTTCCCAGAAAATCGAACGGCATGTCGTCAACATTGTGTTCGTCGGAAGAGGTTTCGTTTACCAACGAATTTGGCGACTGGGTTGACATAGACTCAGGTGATTTGTCCGGTGCGGGCTTGACAACGATTTTATTCTTGCACTTCGGACACGTCAGCCTGACCGCCTGATTTGCCGGCAGCCTGTCCTCTGGTATTTTCAATTTGCTGTTGCAATGCTCACACGTTATATCCATGCTGTTGTCCTCTTTAAAAATCCCTTCCTCTTCCATAACCGGCATCGATTTCAAGGTCTTCTATGTCGGTCGTTTTTTCACCGCGTGAACTCTTTATGTTATCGACTGCACGTCCTACGGCAGCCTTCTGAGTGGCATAGGCCAGAGCGGTTTCCTCGGTGACAAGTTTTTCTTTATACAGCGTCTTTACAATGTAATTATCAAAAGTCGTCCATCCGAACGCATGTCCTGCCTCTATGATTTCATAGAAAGTTTTACCTTCGGATTCTCCGTGGAGAATAGCGTCTTTTGTGCGGAGGTTGTTTCCCATAATCTCAAAGGCGGCCACCCTTCCACCCTCTACCTTCGGGAGCAGCCTCTGACCCACAACCCATTTCATGGCCTCGGCAACGCGGGTCCTGATCTGTTTTTCCTCATCAACGTTGAACATGCCAAGGATACGATTGATGGTCTGACCAACGTCTGTGGTATGCAGGGTCGATAAAACCAGGTGCCCCGTTTCCGAAGCGCTGAGGGCGATTTCTACTGATTCCCGATCCCGCATTTCCCCCACAAGAATTACCTTTGGCGCCTGACGCAGGGCGGCCCTCAGACCGCCGGCATAGGTGTCAAAGTCGGTCCCCAGTTCCCGCTGATTAAAGGTGGCTTTTTTGTGGGGGTGCTGGTATTCCACGGGATCTTCCAATGTTATGATATGTACTGATCTTGCCTCATTGATTTCATTCAGGATGGCCGCCAGCGACGTTGTTTTTCCGCTTCCGGTTGCTCCGGTTATTATGATAATTCCGTTTTTTTCCTTGGCCATTTCGCCAAAAGCGGATGGGAGAAGGAGTTCGGCACAGGTCGGGATTTTGGCTTCGAGCTTTCGCATGACTACGGAATATTGAGTCCTCTGGGAAAAGATATTGACACGGAAGCGGGCCTTCCCCGGCAATTGATAAGAGAGATCACATGACCCTTCCGTAAGGAGTGTTTCACAAAGCCGCCGGTCATTGTTAATGAGATTGAGGGCGAAGATTTCTGTTTGAAAAGGGGTGAGTGAATCTACAGGCGGATCAAATTTTACGGGGAGGAGATTGCCGTCACTTTCCACCTGCAACGGCCTCCCGACCGTAATATTGAGGTCAGAGACATTCTCTGCGCTGTCAAGCATTCTTGATAGTATATGGTTTATTCCCTGAGTTCGCATGTGCCTCCTGTTTAGACTTCGGTGAAATCCGAGGGCGGTTTTCTCAAGAACGGCCGGAACTTGGCCTTATCATTTGCCTTGTTGTACGCGTCGTCGCCGCTGATCCATCCTCTCTCGTACAGTTGCATTATGGCATCGTCCATGAGCTGCATACCGTATTTCTTCCCTGTTTGTATCATTGAAGGGATCTGGTATGTCTTGGCTTCCCGGATAAGATTACGCACTGCCGGAGTCGCTATCATTATCTCCGGCGCGGCACACCGTCCCTTTTTATCAAGTCGTTTTAAAAGGGTCTGTGATATCACCGCCCTCAGCCCGTCAGCCAATGTGGAACGAATCTGTGTTTGTTCATTCGCCGGAAAGACTTCAATAATACGGTCTACGGTTTTTGAGGCGCTGGTGGTGTGGACGGTGCTGAAGACGAGGTGGCCGGTGGCTGCTGCTTCAAGGGCAAGAGAGATTGTCTCCAGATCGCGCATTTCGCCGACCAGTATAATATCAGGGTCCTCTCGGAGCGCACCTCTAAGGGCTGCGGAAAACGACCTGGTGTGTGTGCCGAGCTCACGGTGATTCACAATACAACTTTTGCTCAGGTGAACGAATTCGATGGGGTCTTCAATGGTGATAATATGGTCCTTTCGGATACGATTGGCCTCGTCGATGATTGCAGCCAGGGTGGTCGATTTGCCGCTTCCTGTCGGGCCCGTGACAAGCACCAGGCCCCTGGGAAGTGTCGCAAGCTTGGAGACCACGGCCGGCAGTCCCAGTTTGTCCGCAGTGACAATTTCGCTTGGGATTTCCCTGAAGACCGCGCCAACGCCATTTCTTTGCATAAAAAAATTTGACCTGTAGCGAGCAAGCCCCGGCACTTCATACCCGAAGTCTATGTCCCCTGTCTCTTCGAAGACCTTTACCTTCTCTTCCGGTGCAATTTCATAAAGCATTGCTTTTAATTCGTCATTTTCAAGTAGTTTGTACTTGATCCGTTCCAGCTCTCCATCAACCCTGAGTATTGGCTGGGAGCCGGCGACAAGATGTAGGTCTGATGCTTTTTGTTCGTGCATCAATTTGAAAAATGCATCAATTTTAGCCATATACTACCTCCTGGTTAAGACGGTTCGTTTAATTCACCGCAAAGGTATTCAATCCTCATCTCTATTCGGAAGAAAACATACATTGCTTAAGCAAAACGGAGCGAAGCTTGTCTGTTTAGCTGTTTTTTATTTGATTAATGATCCGGGTGGAGGATATTTCTTCGGTGATGGGCACCAGCTCAATCCGTCCGCCAAGCTGTTCAATGATTTCATGGCCCCGTACCGTTTCGTTGGTATAGTTACTCCCTTTGGTGAGAATGTCCGGGCGGAGGGTTTTCAGGAGTTCAAACAGTTTATCCGAAGAGAAAACGGTTACGTAGTCAACGCTGTCCAAGGCGCTGATGATCTGTACTCGTTCCTTTTCGTCGAGAATAGGACGTCCCCGGCCTTTGAGGCTGCGAACAGACTCGTCCGTATCCAAGGCCACAATCAACACATCCCCCATCGCTTTTGCCTTTGCAAGAAATCGTATATGGCCTGCGTGAAGGAGATCAAAGCATCCGTTGGTCAACACCATTGTCTTCTCTTCGGCTTTGAGGGTATTTGCAAGATGTGTCAGTGCAGCTAAATCTTTTAGCTTTGAGACAGGGCGTTTTTCTGAAGTATTCAGCGCCTCATGGAATTCCCCTTTTTCGATTGGCGCGGTTCCCACCTTTCCGACCACTATGCCCGCGGCAATATTGGCCAATGCCGCTCCTTCCGTCAGGGGAAGACCCGAAGCTACAGCTATGCCGAGAACGGCGAGTACGGTATCTCCGGCGCCGGAGACATCAAACACTTGTCGGGTTTTTGCAGAAATCATGTATGGAGGATTTTCACCTTCAAAAAGGGCCATGCCATCCTTGCCGCAGGTGATCAGTACATTCCTGACAGGAATATCCGCAAGGAGTTTTTCCCCTGCGGCCATCAGTGACTCGGTATCCTTTATTTCGATACCGGCCGCAAGAGACGCTTCTTTCTTGTTCGGCGTAATGATGGCAGCTCCCGCGTATTTTCGGAAGTCTAAACCTTTGGGGTCAACAAGAGTCGGCTTATTGTGGCGGTTGGCCAGATCGATCAGACGTTTCATGAGGTCCGGTGATAACAGTCCCTTGCCATAATCCGAAAAGAGTATCGCATGGTATTCGGAAATATGTTTTTCCAAGAAATTACAGATATGGGAGACTGCATCTTTCGTAATCGGTCTGGTAGTTTCGCGGTCTATTCTCAAGACCTGCTGATTGGCTGCAATGATCCGGGTCTTTTTAGTCGTGGGCCGGTTTGGATCCCGGATGAGTCCGGATGTATCGACTTTTATATCGGCAAAGTTTTTCAGGAGAATATCCGCATTTGCCCCTGTTCCGACGACACTGGCTACCGATACCCGGGCGCCGAGGGAGACAAGGTTGTTTATCACATTTCCCGCCCCCCCGAGCATATAACTGTCTCTTTCCGCAGAAACCACCGGGACCGGCGCTTCAGGAGAGATTCGATCCACGGTTCCCCACAAATATTCATCGATCATCAGATCGCCGACAACAATTATTTTACACCGTTCAAATGTTGATATATCGAAGTTCATAGGTCTTTATATAACAAATGCCAGATATGATGCCAAGAAGAATTGAGTATCGAGTAGCGGGCTATGGGTTTTGAATCATAAGTTTCTGACCGTTCATTACTCGCTACTCGCTATTTGATACCCATTACTTTTTTCTTGTCGCCTCAAGACATGAGTGAGTCGTACGTTGCTGCATTGAGTACATTTAAGGCACCGGATACAATCCAGTTGATTCGGATCTTCGTATACCTTTAAATCCATAGGACAGACCTGTTCGCATAAATTGCACCGGGTGCAGTCATCAGCTACTTTCAGGGTTATTATGCTGTGCTTGTTGAATAAGGAGTAAATAGCGCCAAGAGGACAGACCATACGACAGAAAGGGCGTTTAATAGCAACAAAAAGGACCAGGAACAAGGCAAACAGGCCGATCTTTATCCAAAACCAGATACCAAAAGTGGTATAAGCAAGGATAGGTTGGTTGGTATGAGGAATTACCGGATTCCAGAGTGTCCACGGAATGGTCCCTTCAAGCGCCCCCTGGGGGCAGATATGCGAAAACCAGTTTTCACCTGTCAAAAATGGAAGTAAAAAGACAAAAATTACTAAGAAAGCATACTTAAAATAGGAAAAAAAGCGTGGCAGTCGGAACTTTTTAGATTTTATTTTATACAGGAGGTCCTGAAACCAGCCAAACGGGCAGAGCCATCCACAGGTAATTCTCCCTCCTATAAGGCCGAATATTCCAAGATATCCTATAAGAAAAAAAGGCAGGTCCCTGGAAGCGGCAAAATTCTGAAGCGATCCTATGGGACATGAGCAGAACGTAGTAGGACACGCGAAACAGTTTAACCCCGGAACGCATACCCCTTTCAGAGGTCCTTGATAAATAGTCCCTGTCTTGAATACCTTAAAGTAGGTGTTCGGAAGAAGGGTCCCAATGAAAGCCTGAGACAGGGTCCTCCAGCGGGGAAGGGAAGATGTTGTCCATTTCATTTCCTTCATAGGGCCGTCAACTTTCTCCCCAGCTCCATGGCTTCCTGCAATGCGCCTGGATGGTTTTTAATATCTCCTTTTCCCTCAATACCCCTGAAGAATAATTCTCCACAGTACCTGGCATCTATGGCGTCAAAAAAATATTTTATAGTAAGCTTTGCCCCTTCAAAGAGTTGTTTACCCTTTGTGGCCCCCAGGGAAAGGAAATACCCGCGGCGTATTTTTTTCGTCAGGGGATTTTGACGCAGAAGATACTTGCGTGCCCAGAGGGCCTGGCCTCTATCTATGAAGGCCTTAGTGACAGCAGTGACTGAATAAAAAAAGATCGGTGATGCAATTACAATGGCATCGGCCGTAAGGAGCTTGAGATAGATCTCTTGCATATCGTCCGCGATGGCGCATTCTCCCGTACTCGAACAGGTCTCGCATTCAATGCACGGTGAAATATTATAGTCACACAGGACAAGCTTTTCTACCTCTCCCCCTTGTTCTTTTGCACCGCAAATCAATGCATCGAGTAATATTTCCGTATTCCCTTCCCTCCTCGGGCTTCCAAGGATTGCCAACACTTTCATTTTTTACGCTCTCTGTTTTTGGAGGCTTAAGGTGTTTTAAGAGTTTGAATAATGAGATAAAAGTGATTTGTAATTTTTATAATACTATTACTATCATATGAGATATGATATTTCAAATGGCGATTTTTATAAATATAACCATTGACAGGATTTATGAGGTTGGCGTTATTACTTCGCCTTCCTTGATGAAAAAGGGTACAAAGAAACTCCTAATGGACAGCCTATCTCATATCGTTATGCCGGAGAATTGCAAGTGTAGGCAAACAGAAAACGAGACTGGTCTACGCTCTTCTCGTGTCTTCGGAGCGATGCGTGTCAATGGGAATCTAAAAGTGTACCAGTTATGGGAAAATAAAAATGTACCACCCAGCCGGAAGTCAGTTGTAGGTAAATGCAGCGGGTTGCGTTGCTGATATACCCGTGAGATCTCCTGCTATGGCAGGTAGGAAGCCTAACCGGAAAATGGTCTTATGAATTATAAACAACAAAAGATTAGACTGTTCAGGTTGTTTGCTCAAGAGCATGGGATCGGTCATTATTTTGTCTTATCTGCTAAGATAATCTTAAATTTGTAGGTTAATGCTACTCTGTTTTCTCCTTCAAAACGTATCTCAAATTTTGCGTCCCCTGGTGAATTTATTTTAAAGGGTGATATTGTCATCGCTGCTGCCACACTATTCACTCCTCCGCCCTGGTCGGGAGGCATTTTAATTGACTGGGACACCGGTTCTGCATTTGGACTCTTAAAAACAATGTTCATACTGGGAACATTGTTTTTTGTTCCTATCAACATAATGAACAGGCACAACTTTGCAAGGGTTACTGGGGTTTTATTAACTACGATGGTGGAGCCATATACGCCTATTAGAGAAAACTTACTTCCTTTCTCCTCTCTTATATCATCGCACAAAACCATATTGACTTTATCAGCAAATTTCATATCAACGCCTTTAACTTATTGTAGAATAGATGCACGTCCTTCAATGGACGACAATTCGCTACCATCATATAATAAAACTTCTGTATACTGTGATTTTGTTGGAGAACTTGCCAGTACCCGGTCTTGAATGGCACTTTTCAATGATTCAATCTCTTTCTTGACTAATCGTAATGAATTTCTTTCGGAAAGAAGTTGAACCACATACGTGTTGAAAGAGATCCCCTCTTTTTTTGCTTCATTGCTTAACGACGCATGAAGGGATTTTGGCAACCTTAACCGAGTTTGGCCGCTGAAAGGCTTTAAAATATCAGGCTCTGGGACTTCTTCACCGTCTTCTTTCAGCACTTCCAGATAAAGCTTTTGCGCTTCAGATAATTCTTTCACAGCTTTCCCCGGAGTTTTACCAAAAGCACTAAGGCCTTTTAGCTCAGGAGCTATCGCTATAAAAGCATTATCTTCTTCGCTCCACTGTATGAGCACGGAGTGCTTTGACATTAGTTAATCCTCCTTTATCTCATATAAGCCATTTTCTTCGGCCCATGTTAATAATTGATTCACTTGATATGGTTTTGCCTTCCCATTATCGTCTTGTATTGTGATAGTATAACTTGGAGATGATTTACGTTTATAAACAACATGTCCACTGCCACCACCCTTTCTCCGTTTCATATCAAAATATTCACACAGCCTGCATAACTCGGAGAATCTGAGGTTCTGGGGAGATTCAATAGCTTTTTGAATTAACTTGTCGGCACGTACCAATTTAACTTTAACCTTTTGATACCAAATATGGAACCATTATGTCAACGCATTTCTAAACGATCATCCCTTGTCTTGTGACCGGTGTTACGAAAATATTTTATACTTTTACCATGAATTTTTCAGGAGGGTCAATCTTTTTTAGAATTAAATATGGGCTGTTAGCCCCGGTGACCGGTTCAGAAAGTCAGCCCACTCGGTCGCAGCGTGTGGTTTTATCACTTCAAGCTGGACCTTTTTTGGAAGTGGGGACAAAGTGGAGACAAAATTTAAATTTGCCTATTAAATTGAAAAGGGTTTAGCGGTTATGATTATTGCTAATCCCTTGTTTTTAGCCCCCGGGGTTTCGGGGGCGGACCAAGTTATGTGCTTAATATCTCAAGGAAACCATCCTCAAAACAGGCGTTTTTGGCCCTTAGAACATCGTTTTGAGGCCCGAAACCGCGCTTCTAAGATGAGTCCTGACTGACCCGCCAGGTCCGGGCATCCGAGTTTCCTTAAACCAGTGTTTTTGGCCCCTAAAACGGCCTTCTAAGGCCAGATTCTGCCCAAAATTCTGCCACTTCCCTATTAATATCAAACGGTTGGCATGGCCCGACCCCATCTAATCGAGTTAATTTTGTTGTTAGGCTTCATTTTATTGACCTTGCTGCTAAATAACTATTTCTTGGACAGGCGTTTATAACAAGCTTTCATCTTTCTCCAAACAGCAGGTAAATTTACACCGACACCGTAGATGTTGGGTTTCATTTCAAGCATGGATTCATTTGAATGTCCGGATATGGCTGGCCC
>JAUVFC010000036.1 GCA_030594505.1 Desulfobacterales bacterium | reverse complement strand
TTCGTAAAAAGTCTCTGATGAGCCCATCTTGGTCATCTTTTTGTAAAGCTTCTTAACGAAGCGAAGCGTCAAAATCGTAAACTGTTTGAGGACGTTAGTCCGAGTTTTTACGATTTAGCGAAGCGAGTTTAGAAGCTTCAAAAAATGACCAACGGGCGAATTGGAGACTTTTTACGAAATCATCACCTTCAGGATTTCAACGTTCTCCCCACACCCATATCCGGGAGGGGACCGGCAGCTTCTGAAAACCTTGCCCGCCTCTTTTCAACCTGTTTTTTGTAAAGATATTCTATTAATTTCAGGATATTCTCACTTTCAAAGTCTGTAAATTGTATTCCGAATTCTATATATTTTTCGGTATCTTCGTTGAGCGTCACTTTTCTTTTTCGCACGACACGGCCCTTTGGCCTGGGCAACTCTGCCTCATCAAGTTCCCTTGACGCCAACAACACATCGGTTCCAATATCTACCGGATACGAAGTAGGATAGGCAAGCACCCTTGCTCCGCCCGCGCTTATATCCAGGATAACCCCGTCAAAATGTACGTTTGCCCCTGGAAGGCCGACAGCCACATCAAAAAGTTCCTGTATCCGAAACCAGGGCCTCTCCATTTCAAACTTTGTCCTTGTTTTTTCTTGCTGATAATCTATCACCGAAAAGATAACAAAGGCGATAATCCCTTGAAATACAATAAGGACGCCGTCAATGGTGCGGACATTCCGCAATACAACCGCACTTATTCCCAGACAACTACTCACAGCAAGAATTAGGCCAACGGTCTTTTTGTTGCTCTGAAAAAGCCTGTACATGCGATGATGAATATGATCCTTCCCCACATAGGTGACCCAGTCATGAAAACTTCGCACCTTTCCGTTAAAGATCCTTGTAATAGTGGTATGTGTCATATCAAAAATAAGCACTCCAAAGATCATAATCGGAGCACAAATCGAAACTATCGGATCATTTTCAGCCCAGTCCCCCTTTATCGCCAGGCAGGCCAATGTAAATCCGATAAAAGTGCTTCCTGCGTCGCCCAGAAAAATACTCGCCGGCGCCGAACGCCGAAAATTATATGGAAGGAATCCAAAGCAACTTCCCATCATCGCAATGGCAAACCATCCCAGAAACACCTGATCTGTCTGAAATGCCACAATACCAAGAAACAGTGAGACAACTATCCCCAACCCCGTAGCCAGGCCGTCTGTGCCGTCAAGAAAATTCATGGCATTGGTAACGCCGACTACCCACATAAAACTCAACAAGATGTTGCCGATCTCGCCGATTCCATCCGGGGGGAATATACTTATCCGTATACCCGACCAAAAAACCAATGCGGTTGCCGTCAGTTGAGCGACCAGTTTCAACTTGGCGGAAATGGACCGAATATCATCTATCAAACTGATCAACATAACTCCTGCTGATGCAATAAGAATAACAATAACTTCTTTGTCGAGTATATTATTTGCCAGCATAGAAGTCGTAAAGGCTATGTAGATCGCCACCCCGCCGAGAAGGGGGGTGGGGTCTTTATGTACCTTACGGCGGGATGGTTGATCGAGGATGGATAAGTGCATAGCAATTTTACGAATTAGCGGGGTCAACAAGTACGACAGGAGAAAAGAAAAAAGCAATATATATGTCCAACGTATACCAGTACTCTTGAAGACGTTCTGAACATGGGGCAGGAGAAGACTTCCCCACAATACCCATCCGACAATATAGGCGCCTGTATTATGTATTCGTTCTGTCATGACTCTACTTACACAAGGTCTTTTTCACACTAAGAGCAACCTGCTCCTTCTCTTGATCGGTGAGCATAGGATATATTGGAATAGAAACAGAATCGTTCCAAATCAGATCTGTATTCTTAAGGCCTGTCTGATCGAACAATTGATGTAACGGCCTGTAAACAGGTCTGCGACAGACCACATTAAACTCCGCCATACTCTTAATAAAATCTTCCACGTCCGACCCGATACGTAAAACATACCGGTAAAAAACAGGTTCACATCCGGTCGCCTTAAACGGCAATCGAACCGGCAGGTCTGCAAGTACGTGATTATAAAAGTCAGCGATCTGACTCCTTTTGGCAATGAAATCCGGCAGCCTCCGAATTTGTGTAATCCCGAGTGCGGCCTGCATGTCCGTCATCTTGTAATTAAAGCGTGTCATATATGGAGTTTTTTCGTCGTAATCTCTGAGATCCCTGATTGTCTCAAGTACTTCCTCGTTGTCGGAAAGGACCATTCCGCCTTCACCTGTGGTAATCACCTTGGTGGCATAAAACGAACATATTGCCACATCTCCGAAACTCCCCACGCACTGCCCTTTATACCGGGCGCCGATAGATTGAGCGCAATCTTCTATGACCGGGATCCCTAACTCGCGAAACCCTTCCATCCGGACCGGTTGTCCCAGCATATGCGGCACAATAATCGCTTTTGTTTTTTCCGATGCTACAGCTTTCGTCCTTTCCGCATCAATATTGCCGGTCCCCGGATTGATATCCGAAAACACGGGAGTTGCCCCCACATAGCGGACTGCGTTCAAGGGCGCAACACAAAGATAACCGGGAAGAATGACCTCGTCTCCCGCTTTCACCCCCAAAGCGACAAGGGCAAGATGGAGTGCGGAAGTCCCCGAATTTACGGCACTCCCCCCTTTTACGCCGACAAACGACGCTACTGATCCTTCAAACTCCTTTACTGCTTCCCCCTGAGCTATCGCGCCGGACTCCAATACATCGCATACCGCTTTAATATCTTCCTGACTTATGGTCGGTCTTGAATGAGGTATCATTTTATACATTAATAAATAGTCTTTGCGGCACAAACCCTTCCGCATATTTGACACGGCCCTGAATCCCTCTGAAGCCGGCCTGGGCCCGGGCGATATCAATAATAGACAAATCTTCTATATTTGTCTTCATTACCTGGGATTCATGTGCCAGCAGAATTCGATTCTTCTCCTCCATCACATCTTCTATATTTACAAAAATAGACGGGAAAAAATTATGGGTAGTAGGGACTTCATAAAACAATACATTTTTGATATATCGGGTCGCCGAAATCGTAGCCTTTGCCAGATGTCTGTGATCCTGATGCGTATCATCGAAATAATTTACAAAGATGAAATCCGGATCAACCTTCTGGATTACATCCTCTATAACAGTGATTATGCCCTTATCTAAGGGTAACTGCGTATCCTTGTATCCTCCCCAAAACGTCTTCTCTACCCCGATGATCTCATTCGAACGCAACTGTTCATTGCGTCTGAGTTCATTGTCACCTCCCATTGCTCCGTCTGTCATAACAAGCGCATAGGCCTTATGCTCTTTTTGCCGATACTTTATTAATGTCGCCCCACATCCGATTTCTATATCATCGGGATGCGCGCCTATTGCCAGAACATTCATACTCACCCCTTAAGATAGACAGGCTGTCAGTACCGCAATTAAAAAGGAGATCAAGAACAGACATAGCCGGTTCAAACGCCCCGAACAATTGCGGGTAAACAGGGTGATGAAATTCCTGGAATCGGACCCTGATACCCGCTTTTTCATATTTTTCGAGCTTCATATAGACCTTTCCGCCACCGCCGGCCAGATAAGTCGTCCCGTTGAAATATTTGCTGATTGCAATTAGTCGATCGTCCGGATCGTCAGGGAATTCACTTAGCTCGGATGCCACATAAATCGGTGTGGTGATCCCAAGAATTCGTATCAGTTCCTTAACTATAAAAATGTTTAAAGAAGCGATACGATCCCATTCTGCCGAGAAAACTTTATCCAACAACTTAATAATATGATTAAAATGTAACGATTTTGAATAGTTCGTCTTTAAACTCTTCCTGTGTACATCCTGCCACTTACCGTTATTATTAATAGCAACCTCATCTATCTTTTCAGGGAATTTGTACAATACCGGCGCCGTCAACCACTGCCATCCCCGGGCGGTTTTGATCTTGTTTCTATTCTGCCATTCATTTTTTTTGAACTGGACCGTATCCAGCAAAACAAAAACATCCGCCTTGTCTATCTTATCGAAGTAGCCGAGCCAGGGCATGTATTGAGGCTGATGTACCGCTATGATCATAGGCTTATGCTTATGTAAATATTGATATCCTAAATAATTAATCGGCACATTTAAAAAACCTTTTAAGTTTGTCGCATTATTTTTTTCTTGACATTTAACTGCCCATTGACTACAGGTTACATTTCAAATTTGTTAAGATTTTTAAATGGTTAACGGCCTGAAAATGAATCGTTGATGGCTAAGGGGGTATGACATGATAGGCAAACAAATAAGGTTGGAAAGAATTATCAACCGCGATACCGGAAAAACGATAATCGTTCCCATGGATCATGGAGTTACCGTGGGACCTGTGGAAGGCCTTATCGATATGAAGGCCGCCATAAATAATGTGGCCGCGGGAGGAGCAAATGCCATTGTAATCCACAAGGGTGTCGTACGCGCAGGACATCGTGGAGGCGGAAAAGATGTGGGGCTGATCATGCATTTGTCCGGAAGCACGTCGCTTACGGCAAATCCCAACGCAAAAACTTTGGTATGCAGCGTGGAAGAGGCCATAAAAATAGGAGCTGACGCGGTATCCATCCACGTAAATATAGGAAGCGATACAGAACGTGAAATGCTGCGGGATTTTGGCGCAATTGCCCGGTCGGCCATGGAGTGGGGAATGCCGCTCCTTGCCATGATCTATCCCAGAGGGAAAAAAATCAAAGACGAACATGACGCCGGGGTCGTAAAGCATGCCGCCAGACTCGGCGCCGAACTGGGAGCCGACATAGTAAAAGTCAATTACACGGGTTCGCCAAAGACCTTCAAAGCAGTAGTGGAGGGTTGTCCGGTGCCTGTCGTAATCGCCGGCGGGCCAAAAATGGATTCCGAAAGAGACATTTTGAGCATGGTAAGGGACGCCATTGATGTTGGAGGAAGCGGGGTTTCCATTGGAAGAAATGTCTTCCAACATAAAAACCCCGCAAAAATGGTAGAGGCCTTTGCTATGATTATCCATCAGAATGCGCCGGTAGAAGATGCTCTTGATCATTTAAAAAAGGGGGCATCATGAAAAAAATTTGGGTAAAAATCATACCCTGGAACAAAAAGCTTGTTACAACTGCCCTGGAAAGCGGAGCGGATGCGGTTATGGTTCCTGAAAACTACACGGCCAAGGTAAAAGAACTCGGTATTATCCGGACTATCGCCACAGACGGGGATCTAAAGTTTGGCCGGGATGTGGTCGAATATGAAATAAAAAGCGGCAAGGATGAAAAAGAGATCGTAAAACTCGCGAAGACCAAAAAGGTCATTGTAAAGACAACCGACTGGACGATCATACCCATGGAAAACCTGATCGCGCAGACAAATAACCTTTACGCAGAGGCAAAAAGCGCTTCCGAGGCAAGAGACCTCCTTTCCATACTCGAAAAAGGCGTGGATGGTATCCTGGTAACCACCAATGACATCAATGAAATAAAAAAGATAATCCGCGAGGTCCGGGATTCCGGAGAAACAATCCCTGTAGTAACGGCAAAGATATTGGGGACCAGATCCATCGGCATGGGAGACAGGGTTTGCGTGGACACCTGCACATCAATGCATGTGGGAGAAGGCATGCTTATCGGGAACTCCAGCGCGGCCATGTTTTTAGTACATTCTGAGAGCATTGAAAATCCATATGTCGCGGCCCGTCCCTTCAGGGTAAATGCAGGTCCTGTGCATGCATATATCCGGGTGGTTGATGGAAAAACAAAATACTTGTCCGATCTCAAGTCCGGCGATGAGGTCCTTATAGTCGACTTTAAGGGGAAGACTGCAAGGAGTGTTGTGGGAAGGCTGAAAATAGAAAAGCGGCCTCTCATGCTGGTTGAAGCGGAAGTTGACGGAAGCAAAATATCTACCATCCTGCAAAATGCTGAAACCATACGCCTCACAAAACCCGATGGAAAACCGATTTCCATTGTCGACCTGAAAAAGGGGGATGAGGCGCTGGTGGCTATAGAAAAGGCCGGAAGACACTTTGGCATGAAAATTGATGAAACAATATTGGAAAAGTGATAGACTATTGTCCATGGTTCGTTGTATAAAAAAACAATGGACAACTGACAACTGACATTATAAATTCATAGAATCATGACAGATGATAATCACAGCACCTCTATCTTCAAAAAACTCAACTCGGGCATAATCGTCGAACTCTTGGTGCAAGGGGCCGAAAAATTTGAAGAAAAGGATGATATCAGAAGGTCCCGCATACTCGACGTTACCCCTCCCCATATCATCATCGAACAACCGAACCCAAAACTCCCTCGCAGCAGGATCGGAGACACTATCGAAGTAACCTACCTCTTCAACGACAAAGATGAAACCAAAAAGCGCGTGATGGTAAAAATGAAACTTGTCGATATAGACCGCTATCAGCTCAAAGAGACTTTCACGGAAGCGCTCTTTTTTGCTCCATCTTCCGATGTTTCCCCTAGCACCTTGCGCAGGCATTACCGCGTGGAAATCCCGCGTGATGAAAATGTTGTGATAGAAATTACCAATCTTGTGAGGAAGCGTATAGGAGTGCAGCCGAGTTACAAGACAACCGATCTCAGCCTTCAGGGCTTAAAATTTTTCTGTCAAAGGGCTGTTAACCATAAGGGGGAATTTGTCCCGGAACCTGTCGGAGAGCTTTCAATAGGGGATGAAATTCTTGTCAAGCTCTTTATCAATAATGAAGAGCTCGTGTGGGCAAGGAGTGTTATCAGAACAAAAATAGTCCCCGATAAAAAACGGAGCAATGCCGTCTACTTCGGCATAGAATTTGTGGAGGCCTTAATTAAAGAAAAAAGGACCGGAAAAATCCGATTCGAAATATATGCCGAAAAACACAAGAATGCCTTGCTGCCCCGCATTACTGATCTGCAGCGAAAATTGCTCAGGGAGCAGAGCAAACTCGAACTTTGAGATTAATTGATTCTATTGGCCAACAAAACCAATGAACCCGTTCAAACTCATTAATAAATACTATCCAAAGGGGTCAAAAACCCACCATTTGTTGATAGAACACAGCAAAATGGTGACGCAAAAAGCCCTTGAAATCGCTCGGCGAGTGGAACATCTCAAGCCCGACACGGACTTCATTGAAAAGGCCGCCATGCTTCACGACGTCGGCATCTTATTCACCAATGCCCCGAAAATAGGCTGTTACGGCGAAAAGCCATATATTTGCCATGGCTATCTGGGGAGAGAGTTATTGGAAAAAGAGGGATTCCCTGAATATGCGCTCGTTTGCGAAAGACACGTAGGCGCCGGTATAACGGTTGAAGATATCGAGAGCCGGCAACTCCCTGTCCCAAAAAGAGACATGATCCCTATTTCACTGGAAGAGAGGATTATATGTTTTGCCGACAAGTTTTTCTCAAAAGAGCCTGATTCTCTCTATGAAAACAAATCGTTCAAAAAAATAATGACGGAAATCTCCGGATTCGGAAAAGATAAGGCGACAAAATTTGAAGAGTGGAGTGAATTGTTTGGAAATTGAGCAATTGAAAATGACAATATCCTTTAATTTCATAATTTCTTAATCCATAAATTCCCAAATTCCATAAGTAGATAATGCACAATACCGAAAGAAGAAGACATCCGCGTCTGTCCATCGCCCTCCCAATAACATATTGGAAAGTACACGATGGAAGTGTTCACCACTCCATGGCCTTTGACATCGCTAAACGAGGTTTTTCCTTAAAGGAACCTCAAGACTTGATCATAGAAGATACCATCCATTTTGAGATGAAAATTCTCGAAAAGGATGTAACCGGAACGGCCAAGGTGCTCTGGAGCGGAGGAGTCGTTGAAAGGTCTGATACAGAAAGAGCCGGCTGCATTATCCTGACACTTGCCGAAAGCAGCAGGGAAATCTATTATAATTTTATTGATGGGATAATGAACAAATTAACGCCCGAAAGCCGCCGGTCTTAATCCCGTTGATTCATAATCTTTTAAATTTCCACCTTATAAATTTTCTCCTTTCATTGTCATTGCGATAGGCGCGAAGGGAGAGACAGAAAGGGTGAACGGAGTCTATTAGGGTTTTGTAGTGCGGAATGGATTGAGAATCCGGATGCCCTCGACCATCATACCATGAGAGAGGTCTTCTGACAGCAGAGTAGAAGAACCGGCAAATTGGCAGGCAGCCACGATCATGGCATCCCAAAAGGAAAGATCAAAGCGTTTGTGGAATTCAATGGCTTTCAAAATCAAAGGAACGGTAGTGTCGACCACTTTCCAAACAGAAAGATCACGTATGGTCTGTTCTGCATCATCTACTGCCATTTTTTCAGAGATTTTGCGAGTGACCGTGACAAAGAATTCTTTCAAGACCTGGGCGCTGAGGATTCCATTTCCTTCTTGAAAGGCTTGTATCACCAATTGGGACGCGATTTCATATTTTTCTTGGTCGGATTTGTCAAAGGCATAGACTAAAATGTTGGTATCGAAAAAGAGATTAGCGCTCATGAAGCTCCTCTCTCGTCCAGGTTTTCTTTCCGATTCGTATAGGCCGACGCTTCATTCGGGCGGTGATTCGTTCCATAGCTCCATGGTACTCTTCATCCTGGCGGACCAGATATTCCAATTGCTCCCGGATAACCTGAGTCAGAGTTGTTCTCCTTTTTTGGCATACAAGTCTGGCCCTATGAAGAATCTCTTCATCCAGGGCAAGAGTCACGTTACGTTTCATAGTTGACCTCCTGTGTCCACATGAGGAGGACTAAAATCTGAGCCTGACGCAGATTCAGCCGTCGTAGCCAAGTCTACTATTCGGATAAACGGGGACGTTTTGAAGCCACCCCACATATTATGTGTACATAATAGGGCATGGAATTTTTGAAGTCAATATAAAATCACCATTGAAGGAACAAATACACGAAAGACAGGAACCGTAGGTAGACGTACGCTCGAATTGTCCGGATATGAAGATCACTATTGTCTATGATAATGAAGTGTTGAAAGAAGGCCTCAAGGCTGACTGGGGTTTTTCTTGCCTCGTGGAGGTAGAAGGCGGGCCGAGGATTCTCTTCGACACCGGGGCCAGTGGCTCGATACTTCTCCATAATTTGGAGAAGCTCAACATCGACCCCGCTACAATTCAAGAGATCTTCATTTCTCATGCTCATTGGGATCACACAGGGGGACTTGTGGATTTGCTTCAGCGCAACAAAGGGATTAAAGTGTATGTTCCCGGTTCCTTTGCTGAGCCTGTCGGGGCAAGAGAGGTGGTCAGCATAAAAGAGCCTTTGCAAATCCATGAAAACATCTTTTCCACGGGCGAGCTCAAAGGCATAGAGCAGTCCCTTGTGGTCAAGGCAAAAGAAGGATTGGTTCTCATTAATGGGTGCTCTCACCCGGGACTAAGGGCCATCCTTCACGCGGCATCACGCTTTGGAAAAGTCAGCGCTCTCATTGGAGGCCTGCACGGATTCACAGAATTAGACCTCCTCGAGGATTTAAAACTTATTTGTCCGTGTCACTGCACCCGGTTGAAATCGGAAATAAAGCGCTCTTACCCGAAGAAATGTCTTGATTGCGGAGCAGGGAAGGTGGTGGAACTCTAAAAAATCGGGGAACGGGATGTGTGGTGAACTATTACCCGAAATGAGGCACAAAGCCGTATTTCTCATAGATGCTCTGCGCACGGGAAGATTTTATGAAATCGAGGAATTTTTCGGCGTTTGCCGGATGGGGTGCATTCTTTAATTTGCAAATATAATAGTTGATCCTGTCTCTTTGATCCAGCTCTTCTCCTGGTTCGACCGTCTCGATCGCAAGGTTATTCTCCTTTGCATGTATGATCTCCGTAGCCCACACAGGACCGACATCGACTGTTTTTTTCTCAATCCTGAGCGGGGTCTCCCGGTGATGAACAACGGTCAGAATAGTAGTGCCCTCAGCTCGTTTTTCTTCCATTATGCGATGTACAAGCGCTTCCCCTCCGGCATCCCTGTACATGTCCATTATATAAAAGGCGATATCTTCATACTCGGGATTAGGCTGCGATATGCGAACTTTGTCCCGTCCGAGATCTGAAACCGACCTGATCCGGGAAGGATTCCCCTCCGGCGCCATCAGAACAATTCGATTGTGAAGATAGAGAAAATAGTCGTCCTTTGCGATGAGCCCTGCTGCCTCAAGACGTTCCATTGCCTTCTCGGAAACAGACGCATACACGTCAGGGACCACATCGATTACTTTGTCCCGAAAGATCGCTCCCCCCGCCAATATCTGTTTCAGTTCCAGTCCGGGCGGAAGGGTCTCAAAGAATATCTTCTTAATATCAGGATTCTCTTCCTGAAACCCCCTGAGGAGTTCGTCCATGACCATGAACTGATTCCCTGCCACAAAGAGGACCAAATCAGCAGAGTCCGAATACTCCAGGTTGTGAAGATCATCCTCCCTGTTTGAAGGAATTATGGGAAAAATCCCAGGCCCTCTTTCCGCAGCCATCTTATTGTCTCCTGCTTTTTTTACTCAAAACTTATACAAAATGAGTAATCTCGTGACAAGGGTTATCAAAACGAGCGCAGCGAGTGGGAGGAGGTATTTGGAGCCGGCGATGGGAGTTGAACCCGCGACCTACTGATTACGAATCAGTTGCTCTACCACTGAGCTACGCCGGCGTATAAAATCTTCCATTTTTTGTAACTGCTCAGGTTCAAAGTTCATGGGTTCACGGTTCAAGGTTAAACTGACCCGCCCGCCTCGCCTGAGCGAGAGCGATGGCGGGCA
>JAUVFC010000224.1 GCA_030594505.1 Desulfobacterales bacterium | reverse complement strand
GGTTGCTGCCGGTATCTATCTTGCTGAACACAGGACAGGAAAACTGGCGTACGCGGTGCGATTGAGTGCGGAAGTATTGCACGGGATACCTTCAATTGTTATCGGTATTATTGCCTACATATGGATGGTTGTTCCGATGGGGATGTTTTCTGCGCTTTCCGGGGGGATCGCGCTCGGTATTATGATGCTTCCGGTCATCGTTCGGACAACGGAAGAGACCCTTAAATTGGTTCCTGGAACACTCAAGGAAGCATCCCTTGCGCTGGGCGTGCCGTATTATAAAACGATTCTTAAGGTCATTCTTCCCGCGGGACTCAGTGGTGTCCTGACCGGAATCCTGCTCAGTATCGCGCGGATCGCGGGCGAAACCGCGCCGCTTCTCTTTACCGCATTCGGCAGTCCCTTTATGGATGTGAATATCCTGAAACCGGTGAACTCCATGCCGCTTTTGATCTTCAATTATGCGACAAGCCCTTACCCTGAATGGCATGCATTGGCGTGGGGCGCGTCGTTTGTATTGGTAGTATTCGTACTGACGTTGAATATACTTGCGAAAGTGATAAGTAGAAAATGAGGACCAAAGTTGTAAGAGTAGAAGATTTTAGCGCCTTGTTTGGTGAGCATCGCATATTGAAAAATATCAATCTCTCTATTCCGAAAGATAAGGTCACCGCGATCATGGGGCCGTCAGGATGCGGCAAGACAACACTTATCCGGTGCATGAACAGAATGCACGAGTTGATCCCGGATGCTCAGGTCGCCGGAAAAATATTTCTATATGACGAAGATGTTTATGGCATGGAAGCCATGCTGGTGAGGAGAAAGGTAGGGATGGTGTTCCAAAGGCCGAATCCATTTCCCACCATGAGCATATATGATAACGTTATCGCAGGGTATAAGCTCAATGGGATTAAACTGCCGAAAACCGAACAGGATAGTATCGTTGAGGATGCGTTAAGAAAATCAGCGCTGTGGGATGAAGTAAAAGATGCTTTGCACAGAAAGGGGACATTTCTTTCCGGGGGCCAGCAGCAGAGGCTTTGTATAGCCCGTGCCCTGGCCATGAAGCCCGAGGTCCTCTTGCTTGACGAGCCTACTTCCGCACTTGATCCTAAAGCAACTTCGCATATCGAAGAGTTAATCGTTGAATTGAAAAAGAGCGTGACAATTATACTGGTTACACATAATATTGCCCAGGCGGCCCGGGTTTCTGATTTTACGGCATTTTTATATCTGGGAGAGCTCGTTGAATTCGGACCGAGCAAAAAATTATTTACCGTGCCTGAAGACAAGAGAACGGAGGAGTATTTAACAGGAAAATTTGGGTAGTATCCGTTCAGAAACGACATCTTTTGCCCCAATACTGCGTTCTCCGCAGGTTTCTATCCTCAATCCCGCTATGGCGGGACTACGCCTCCGGTAGCAACCTTTGTGCGGCCTTGTCTTGGGACAAAATCTACCGTTTCTGAATGGATACTGTGGAGTAGGAATGATGATAAAAGAAGGAAAGATCAACGCTGTTAAAAGAGATCTCCATGAGTTTGCCGCTTTGGTAGAGCATATGATCGAGCGAAGTATAAAGGGCCTTATTACAAAAGACAAAGAGATGCTTACCGCTGTCATAGAACAGGACGAAACGAAAGCGAACAGTTTTGAAACGGAAATAGAAGAATTGTGCACCACTTTTATTGCTCAATATCAGCCGAAAGCCGGGAACTTACGGACGATACTCATGATTTTGAAAATGAATAACGACTTGGAGCGGGTTGCAGACCATGCGGTGAATATCTCGGAAAGCAGCCTCTTTTTGATAGAGCGACCTCAGATAAAGCCGTATGTTGATTTGCCGAAAATGGCGGAAACGGTGATACAGATGTTGGGAGACAGTATTCACGGGTTTATTAACGAAGATGGTGTGCTTGCCAGAAGCGTATGTAGACGGGATGAGATTGCTGACGACCTGAAAGATAAGATCTTGAAGGATCTCATTGCGATTATGAGCCGGGACCCTTCCGTTATCGAACGTTCTGTGCATTTAATCAGGATTGTCAGAAACTTGGAACGCGTCGCCGACTTGTCGACTAATCTTTGTGAAGATGTGGTTTTTATGATAGAAGGGAAGGTGATAAGGCATCAGATAGCTTAGGGCAGCCCCCGCTCTGTTTCGCGGGCGTCTGGTAACACATCACATAAACAAAAAGGGCATCCCCCCTGAGTTCGATGAGATGCCCTTGATGTTAAACAGTTGTGTCTTACAACTTAACAACGTTCTTAGCTGAAAGCCCCTTGGCGTCCTGCTCTACGTCAAAAGTCACCCGGTCGCCTTCAGCGAGTGTCTTGAATCCGGACCCTTGAATGGCGGAGTGATGAACAAATACGTCCTTGTCACCATCCCGCTCAATAAAACCAAATCCCTTTTGGTCACTAAACCACTTCACAACTCCTTCTGCCACAGCGATTCACCTCCTCTCCAAATTTTTGTACAGCCTTCAGGCATTACTTTGGAAGAAGCCACACAATTACATCGCTAAGGCAAAAGATGGTATTGAAGCGGGTTCCAAAGTACGGAACCTGATTTTCGTATTCGGTTTCCCCTTACATGACCATTGGTTCATGGCAAGCAACGTTGGACCGACTATTTAAAGCCTATATCAGTTACGATCAGGTGTCAATGATAGCCTTCACAAAGACTGACCTTTGGGCCACCCATTCCTCCACGGCGGTGAGCGCTACTTTTTTACAATTTTATGGACGGAGCGAGGCAACGACCTTTAATCCTCAAAATACATAATGTATTCCTCCGGTTAATCCCGCCACAAGCGTCCCGCTATAAGCGGGATTGCCTGACAAAAAAATGTCGCGTTATGTAAAAGTCTCTTTTTTTCTTGATTTTTTACAATAACATGTTATTGATTCAAACAATCAATAATGGCTCGCCTCTTGATTGGCGGACCGGTTTCGTTCTAAAGGAAAGACCCATTTGTCAAAGTGGCATCCTGAAGTCTGGGACTATGAGAATTTTTTGAAAGGAGGATGTCAACTATGGC
>JAUVFC010000099.1 GCA_030594505.1 Desulfobacterales bacterium | reverse complement strand
GGAAGTGGCATTGAACAAGAATGAAGAGGGCAAAGGGGCCTTAGGACTCCTTATTATGGAAGAACGGGTGGCACAGCACAAGGGAGAATTCCATATAGAATCACAAATAGGCAAAGGGACCTTTCTTTTAGTGGAGGTGCCGATTTGATTAAGAGGTTTTTTGATGAAAAAAACAAGGGTCTTGTTGGTAGACGATCATAAGGTAGTTGTTGAAGGTATAAAGTCTGCATTGGCCGACCATGCAGATTTAGAAGTGGTGGGTGAGGCCCGTAATGGTCATCAGGCCGTCAAGCTGGCAGGCTCGCTTAATCCCGATATTATCGTGATGGATATCTCAATGCCCGGGCTGAACGGAATCGATGCCACGTTGCAGGTCAAAAAGTTGAACCCTGATATCCGCATTATTATTTTTACCATGTATTCTCAAAAAGAATACATCATTGACCTTTTTAAAGCCGGTATCTCTGCATATGTCTTGAAAGAAGACCCCCTGTCTGATCTTTTTTTTGCGATTCAAGCTGTAAAAAAAGGAGGGACTTACTTCAGTACTGCCGCTCCTACTTTATTGGTCAGACACCTTGTCGAACTGGAGGGCGGGAAAAAGACAAAAGACGGGTTTGACCGCCTTAGTCTGCGTGAACGGGAGGTGTTTCAATTATTAGCCGAGGGGATGGCTATCAAGGACATTGCCGATCAGTTATGCATAAGCCGCAAGACAGTAGAATCTCATAAATATAATATCATGGAAAAGCTGAACGCGAGCACAGTCGTTGATCTTGTCAAGATTGCTATCCAGAAGGGACTTGTCCACATATAGATCAGGAAAATCCTTACCCTTATCAAAGCTGATTTCTTATCCTTCTCTAAGGTATTTCCCCATAACCCCTCATCCAAAATCTTAGCGTAAGTATTTTTTGCCATATCAAATCATTATCCAACCTCGCAAAGACTTTACCGCAGAAATAGCCATATATCATTTTAGGACATATTTAATACAAAAACAGGTGATTCCCGATTTTCAAGCTGGTTTCTGTTTGATATTAGATAATTCAGTTAAATTATTTTAGCTTCGTTGACTTGAGACCTTTGAAAAACGCGACATTTTTTCGTCAGGCAAGTTGAGCGAAGTGAAATCCCGTCGCCGGGGGAAGGCGAAGATTTTAACCGGAGGTCCGCCTCAGGCGGATCGAGGATAGCGCTGACGCTTCACTGCGTGCAAAATTTGCAGCCTGACGCCGCATCACGGGGAAATGGCAGTTTTGCAAAGGTCTCGACTTACAAATCAGCTTATAGGGGGCAAATGTATGGACAGCACAGGGTTGGCGTCTTATGCTGACGAAGGCGGATACAGGTTTGGAGACGGACACAGTATTGGTGCGGTAGAAAATTGGGGAGGACTCTGGCTCTTGGATTTTCATATGAGAATGCGAAAGAGATTTCATTACAAAGAGATTATTCGCAATAAACAACTGGAAGAAGAAAAACTGAGAGAGACGGCATGGTGTGAACTGTTTCAGGCCAGGATATTGCCCAAGGTGTGCCGGTTACGCAAGCAGTGCGGTTTCGACTGCGATGCGTGTCGCGGCCTGAGCATTCTAGTTCCCTCTTGAGGTGCCGGAGAACTCTGAACATTGATATTACTCTCCGACCAATTGCAAAACGAAGCTGCGTAGCACATGGCTTTAGCCCTGCCAATTGATAGCTTCTGCAGTGTCGCTTTTTGCAGGACTAAAGTCCTGCGCTACTTTATTGGCCTTGCCATCTGAGAGACCTTTGCATAACGCGACATTTTTTTGTCAGGCAAGTTGAGCGAAGTGAAATCCCGTCGCCGGGGGAAGGCGAAAACTTTAACCGGAGGAATACATTGGGTATTTTGAGGATTAAAGTTTGAAGCCTGACACTGCATCACGGGCACGAAGTGAAGCGTCAGCGCTCATAATGGCAGTTATGCAAAGGTCTCTCTGAGGGAGCATGGCTCTTTTTTTTCTATCCTGCCAGCAAAAAAGTAGTAGGGTCAAGCTGTATACTTGTATCCGGCGCTTTTGTACTGTCGTGATCTTTAAGGAGTCTCAAGAAAATCCCTCTGTCGGTCGGATCAAGGTGTATAATTACGTTAAACAGATCGTCTAACCGGTTACAGGGATACGGTATCTCTCTCTCGTTTTTCTCCCTGGTATCCCTGTGGGATAGGGCGGAGAACCAGATTTCTGACTGGTATTCGGTGGCAAGTTTTTTAATGTCTACAAAAAATGACCTCTCAACCTTTTCAAAATCAAGCCCGTCAACAATAATAGTATCAGGTTTAAAATCTATGGAATCGATCATATTTTGGATACTCTTTTCGAGCATGTCTACTGAAAAGGATGCCCCAAGATAGGCAATGATCATTCTGTTTCTTTGCACGATGAGCTCCTCTTCATTTGATCTCTGAAGATTGAGCGCCTTGCGGAGATCATTAAGAATAGCGCTGTAATATGCGGTGATTTTTTCCGGGCTCTCGCCCACGGACACATGGATAAGTTTTCGTTTTTTGAACAGATTGTCGAGCGCAATATGGATCAGGCATGCTGTCTTGCCGACACCGGCCCGCGCTATGAATACGCCAAGGTTGCCGCTACCCAGGCCGCCGTGCGAGGAATATTCGAGTATTTTTAACGGGCTTACGCGGATAAAGTCTTCTCTAATCATTGTTTTTCACCTTTTTGTTTATTAATGACTTCTTGCGAAGTCATCATTTTTTCTCTTCTTCGAATTTCTTTTTCAGTTCATCGGCAATACTCCGGGGTACCTTGCTGTATTTAGCGAATTCCATAGTGAATTCCGCCTTCCCCTGGGTCGTAGATCTCAGTGTAGTAGAATATCCGAACATTTCAGACAGAGGGACTTCTGCATCTACCGTGGAAAATACCCCGTCTTCCGACGTGACGATAATAATCCCCCTCCTTTGATTAATAGATGCCAGGACATTTCCCTGAAATTCCGAGGGGCCTTCTACGGAAACCTTCATGATCGGTTCCAAAATCGCGGGACTTGCCTTTGCATAGGCAGACTTGAATGCCCCGATTGCTGCCTGTTGAAAAGCCATATCCGAAGAGTCTACCGCGTGATGCTGGCCGTCATTAATTGTTATTTGTATCCCCGCAATGGGGGCGCCGATCAACGATCCTTTCTTGAGGCAGGCCTGAAATCCCTTGTCGCATGAAGGTATATATTCAGTCGGGATCGCCCCGCCTTTGATCTTATTTATAAAATTATAGTTTTCTTCTTCATAAGGTTCCATGAATCCCGAGACACGGCCGTACTGACCCGCGCCGCCGGTCTGTTTTTTGTGTGTATAATCGAACTCAATCATTCGCGTGATGGTTTCCCGGTACGCGACCTTCGGCATACCGGTTTCAACCTCTGCGCTATATTCTCGTTTCATACGTTCTACATAGACGTCCAGGTGGAGCTCCCCCATACCCGAGATGATCGTATCGCCCGTGTCTTGATTCGAGGTCACCCTGAACGTGGGGTCTTCCTTGGTAAATCGATTCAGGGCCTTGGACATATTTACTTGTGATTTGTTGTCCTTGGGAGTAATAGCCAAAGAGATAACCGGCGCCGGAACATGCATGGAAGACATGACATAATTTGATGTTCCATCCGTAAAGGTATCGCCGGACGAACATTCTATTCCGAAAAGGGCGACAATATCACCCGCGTCCGCACTTTCGACATCTTCCATCTCGTCGGCATGCATACGAACGAGCCGACCTGCTTTTACCTTCTTCTTGGTTCTTGCATTGAATATGGTATCCCCTTTCTTAAGAGAGCCCTGATAGATACGGATATATGTGAGCTGTCCGTAGCGGCTTACTTCAAGTTTGAAGGTAAGCGCAATAAAAGGACCTTCAGGGCTTGATGACAGGAGAACCTCTTTTTCGTTATTGTCGAGATCTAATGCAAAGTTTTTAACGTCGTTCGGTTCAGGAAGATATCTTGTAACAGCATCCAACAGGGATTGAACGCCGATATTCTTATAAGCGGAACCGAGAAAAACAGGGGTCAGCTCCAGGGCAATAGTTCCCTTTCGGACGGCATCATGGACAAGTTCTTCAGTCACCATGTCTTCCAGTATTGCTTCGGTCAATTCATCCGAGAACAGCGACACGGCATCAAGCATTTCTTCACGGCGCGCCTCTGCCTCCTCACGGAGATCCGAGGGGATCTCATCTATCCGTACCTGTTCACCATTAGGGCCTTCAAAATAGTATGCCTTCATGGCAACAAGGTCGACCACCCCCTTATAGTTTGCCTCCAGCTCGATAGGGATTTGCATCAGGACCGCGTTGTGTCTGAGTTTTTCACGGAGCTGATTTACTACCCGCACAGGATCCGCTCCGGAGCGATCGCATTTATTGATAAAGGCAATGCGGGGGACTTTGTAACGCTTCATCTGTCGATCCACCGTGATTGACTGAGATTGGACCCCCCCTACAGAGCAGAGAACTAAAACAGCGCCGTCCAGCACCCTCAGCGCCCTTTCTACTTCGATAGTAAAATCAACGTGTCCCGGTGTATCTATTATATTGATTGTATGATCGTTCCAGGTACAATAGGTGGCGGCGGATGCTATGGTAATTCCGCGTTCACGTTCCAACTCCATGGAATCCATTGTAGCGCCGACACCATCTTTTCCTTTGACATCATGGATGGCATGTATCCTTTGGGTGTAAAAGAGTATCCGTTCCGTCAAAGTGGTCTTCCCTGAATCGATATGGGCGCTGATTCCTATATTCCTCAATTTGTTTAATTCCTTGGTCATACTCCAATTTCCTTTGGCACAAAATAATGTGACTTTGCAAACAGCCTTTATTAAAGACTTTCGGCAAAGCCATTTAAGAGAATCGTTTTATATATGTATTTTTTGATTAAATGTCAAGAATAAGTTGATGGCAGGTTTTGCAAGAGGCTCAGAAGTAAGACGTTGGGATCTCACCGCAAAGGGAGGCGCAGGATAAACGTTGTGCCTTTCCCGGGTTCGCTCAGGCATTCAATAGTCCCGCGATGAGCCTCCACAATGGTCTTTACTATTGACAAGCCGAGACCTGTCCCTTCTTTGCCTTTGGTTGTAAAGAACGGGTCGAATATTTCCTTTAAGAGATCCGGTCCTATCCCTGGTCCTGTATCTCCTATCGTCACCAGAAGATACTCTTTTTCGACTTTTCCTTTAATACGTATCTCCCCCGGGTCAGTCATGGCCTCAAGGCTGTTTTTGACCAGGTTGTTTACCACCTGGTACATGAGGCGGGCGTCTACATTGACCGGCGGCAGGTCGGGGGACCAGTTGAGTCTAAGATGTATCCCCCTTTTTTCGGCATCAGGCTTATTGATAGCTAAGACTTCTTGAACAAGTGCGTCTATCGGCAACTTTTGGAGACGCAGTTCCGGTTTCTTGGCAAATTGCAGGAAATTATGAATGAATTCCCTTACCCTCTCTGATTCTTTCTCCAGTATCTCAAGGACTTTTTTTCCATTCGGACTGAGCGCTTCTCCCCTCAGAGTGAAGAGAATCATCCCCACGTTGTTCAAAAGGTTTCCCACTTCATGGGTCACCTTGCTGGACGTCGTGCCGAGGACGGCCAGGTTTTTGGCGTGGACAAGTTCCCTGGCTGTCTCCACCTCCCGGCGTATAAAGTCCTTGAGCGAATCGGTCATTTCATTAAAGGCAAGGCCCAGGTCGCCGATCTCGTCCAGCGAGTCAACAGAGACCTTTTGATCCAGGTCACCCCGGCCTATCCTTTGGACCTGGCGGTGGAGGGTGTGAATGGGCCTTAAGAAGCGCTTTACCCGGTTCCAGCCGAGGAGGATGGCCGCAAGACACATAAAACAGGTTGTAAACGCCGCCCAATAAATATTCCGGTACAGATACGCATAGATTTCCGAACAGGGCTGGCTCAAGACAACCACCCAATCGAGGCGGGGGATATGGGCTCCCAAACAATAGAGGCTGGTCCCGTCTTTTTCCTCGATCCATTCCACCGGCGTATCTGATTCACGGAGTTCTTTGAGTATATCTGGTTTTGCCGCCGGAGGGGTTGTTACTACACGGTCGATCTCCCGGTGCCCTATATATTGTCCTGACAAATCCATGATATATACCTGGCCTGTTTGGCCGACAGTGATCCCCTCCAACACATCCCAGATGGACTTGAGGTTTAATTCGCCCCAGAGGACCTCATTTACCTTGCCCAGGCTGAATACAGGTACGGCCAGGTGGATATGGGGGATGTTCTTTTTGGTCAGCATGACATTGGAGACGCTGTTTTGGCCTGTAAGCGCTTTTTTAAAGGTCTTGTTTTGACTAAAGGTGATTTCACATTCCCGATCGGTGGCTACGATCGCCTTTCCTTTCAGGGAAATCAAAGCAACAGACATAAAATCAACAGCAGTATAATTGAAGGCCGTCAAGGCCATCTCTTTTTGCCACCTATCCGGTTTAATGGCGGCTACCACCAGGGCGAGACCTTCCAGACCCTTTTGGGCATGTTCCATGTAAAGACGAATCTCGCCTGCCGAGCTTTTGATGATATTCCTGTAATCCTGGTTTATTGTTTTCAGGAAAAAGTTATAGCTTGTCCGTGAAAGGACGATGCTGG
>JAUVFC010000003.1 GCA_030594505.1 Desulfobacterales bacterium | reverse complement strand
TTCCAGGGTTCCAGGGTTCACGGTTCAAGAGTTCAGGGTTCAGAGTTCAGGGTTGATCGCTTTCTAACCTTGAACCGTGAACCCTGGAACTGTGAACCTGATTAGCTACTAATGAGGATACTACATGGCTGAGATTCTTGTTGTAGATGATGACAGGGGGATGAGGGAATTCCTCGAAATCATGTTGACCGGGGAAGGGTACCGGGTTAAGTGCGCAGGCGAAGGGAAAGAGGCGCTGGGGCTTTGCAAAAAGCATGAGTTTGATCTGGTCATTACTGATTTGAAGATGCCAAAGGTCGATGGAATCGATTTTCTAAAAGGTATTAAAGAGATCTCTCCTGAAACCATGGTTATCTTAATTACCGCGTATGCTTCGGGTGAAACCGCTGTTACCGCAATGCAGGAAGGGGCATACGATTATATTGAGAAAAATTTCGATATAGAAGACTTCAAGACCATAGTTCGGGACAGCCTGGATAAGAAAGGGATAAGGATAAAAAAGGATGACGCCCTGTTCATCAAAGGCGTGGAAGATGCTGTTCGCTTCGGGAATTTAATAGGCAAAAGCAGGGAGATGCTCAAGGTCTATTCCCTTATTAAAAAAGTAACGGACACCACGGCCAATGTCCTTATCCTGGGTGAGAGCGGAACGGGAAAGGAACTGGTGGCCCGGGCTATCCATGAAAATGGTCTTAGAAAAGATAAGCCCTTCGTGGTCATAAATTGCGGCGGAATACCCGAACACCTTCTGGAAAGTGAATTGTTCGGTTATATGAAGGGGGCCTTTACCGGAGCTTACTCGGATAAACCGGGGCTTTTCGAGGTTGCCCGTGGAGGAACGATCTTCCTTGATGAGATCGGTGAATTGCCTACAATCCTTCAGGTCAAGCTCCTCAGGGTCATCCAGGAAAAGGCATTCAGGAGGGTGGGAGGATCAGAGGACATCACGGTGGATGTCAGGATCATAGCCGCCACAAACCAGGACCTGGAACAAAAGGCCAAAGAAGGCAATTTCAGAGAAGACCTCTATTACCGGCTCAACGTCATTCCGATACATATCCCGACGCTAAGAAAAAGGAAGGAGGATATCCCTGTCCTCACAAAACATTTTATCGAGAAGTATTCCAGGGAATTCGGAAAGGAGATCAAGAAAATATCTTCCTATGCCATGGAACTTTTAGCTAAATACAGGTTCCCGGGGAATGTCAGGGAACTCGAAAACATCATTGAAAAAAGCGTTGCCCTGGGAACGTCCAATATCATCCTGCCGGAAACCCTTGTTCTGTCGGAAAACAATAAACGTGACTGGAACAAGATCCTCGACATTGACCTGCCCGAAGAGGGAATCAGCTTGAATGAAGAGATGGCAAAGGTCGAGAGCGGTTTGATAAAAAAAGCGCTCGAAAAGGCCAGGGGGTCAAAATCAAAGGCCGCCGAACTCCTTAATGTGAGCCTTGATTCCCTCCGCTACAGACTTGAAAAACTCGACATCCGGTGAAAATCACAGGCGTCATGGTGAAAATCACCGGTTTTTTCTACAGTGAAAGAGAAATCGGTCTGGTCTGTTTGAAGTCGATTACATGTAACTTTTTATAATTAAAGTTATTATTGCTCATAATCAAAAAAATAATGGTTGAACAGTTGATATGGCATATTGATTGCTTTCTTTATGTAAATCGTCATGGAAACGGCAAGGCTAAAGCCTTGCGCTACATTAAGAAAAGACTCGGGATGTTTTTTTGAGTGGCTTCATTAACACGGCTAAAGGAACGAAAAGAATTGCCGCTAAAAGGAAAAATCAAAGGAACAAAAACTTAATTAAGGAGGTGAGATATAAAAGATTTCATATAGAACCCGGATCGGTCTAATCAACTTTTTTGACAAATTATTTCAAAGAATACACAAAACGAAAGGAGAGAGACAATGTTACAAAAAATTAAAATGAGAAACCAGAAAGGTTTCACCCTCATCGAGCTGATGATCGTTATCGCGATCATCGGTCTCCTGGCGGCCATTGCCATCCCGCAGTTTGTCAGCTACAGGGTAAGGGCCAACAACACAGCGGCGGCCGCATTGTGCAAGGTTGCGGTGAGCTCATTGGCAGCCTTAAACTCTGACCTGGCATGTTACGGGGTTACTGCAGGTCCCCTCATGTTGGTTGCGGCTTCAGGCGGATCTGGCGTGGGCGCCACCCTGCTGGGGACAACCAATGCCCTGCCCGCAGCAACAGATGTAACTCCCGGCGCCATGGTTACAGGGGCACATCCGGTATCAACTGCAATAAGCGGTGTAGGCTTCACGGTCCCCAACAAATGTGACATTCTGGTCAGCACCGAGGGAAACCTTAATGCATCCTTCATGGTCATTGTGGAAAATTCAAGCGCCAACAGGGCATTCGGCGTAGAGGCGGAATTATCAGACGTAATGTATTTCGTTCAGAATGATACGTGGAATGATAGCGTAGCAGCTCTCAACTCTACAGCACCTGCCATTACCGCTGCACTCGATTTTGATCCAGCCGGAGACGATACAGGAGTGGCAGGCGGTGGTCTGCCTACGGCAAACTGGCACATTGTGAGGTAAGATCGTTGTAAGAGGAAAGAAGCGTTATGAAGGATGGTATCCTGATTGGCGCTTCTTCTCTTTACTAATCTTGTATTCTAAGCGCTCCCAATCATCGTTCAATGATTCCCATTTCTTTCAAAAACCTGAGCAAAAGTTTTACCTACGGATTTCTTCGTTGTCACAAGGTCCTGAAATCGCTCTCGCTTGAAATCAGGGAGGGGGAGGTGTTCGGCTTTTTGGGCCCCAACGGGGCGGGGAAAAGCACGGCCATAAACACCGCGCTTGGCTTTATAAAACCGGATGAGGGGGAGGTGTTGCTGAACGGGATATCATCGGAAGATCCCTCTGCCAGAAAACCCCTTGGATATATGCCGGAGAACCCGCATTTTTCCGAGTACCTTACCGCCTATGAACTCCTTGAATTCAGCGGACTTGCCTCCGGCATGGACAGGGGGGCGTTAAGAAAAAAGATAGACCCGCTCCTGATAAAGATGGAATTGCTCCCCTTTAAACATCGGGCCGTGAGGACTTTTTCCAAGGGTATGAAACAGAGGATAGGTTTGGCCATGGCCCTGATCAGTAATCCCCCCATACTGATTCTGGATGAGCCCATGTCCGGTCTCGACCCTATGGGCAGACGGCTGGTGACGGATCTCATTCTTGAACTCAAGGCAGAAGGGAAAACCGTCTTTTTCAGCACCCACATCTTGAACGATGTGGAGATCTTATGTGACAGAATAGCAGTGCTTCATAAGGGAGAACTCCTTTATTGCGGCCCGACACATGATTTTATCTCCGACGCCGGAAACCTGGAAGACGCGTTCCTCGCTCTTATAAAGAATAATCAGGAGACCTCATCGCCATGAATCATATATGGCTATTGACCAAGATCACCTTTAAGGAAGGGATACGGAGCAATGTCTTATACGGCATAGGCCTCTTGTCCGGACTCCTCTTTATATGAAATCTCTTTATAACCCAGCTTTTTGCCATTGACGTAAGCAAGGTGGCCATTGACGTGGGTTTTTCCATCCTGTCATTGGCAGGTCTTTCCATTATTTTTTTTCTGGGCATAGGGCTTGTAAGTAAAGATTTACACCGGAAAAATATCTGTATGGTCATCTCCCATCCCATTCCCCGGTGGAAGTATGTTGTCGGCAAGTTCTCCGGCCTGGCCCTCTTCCTTGTGGTCGCTGTCGGCATCCTTGGTCTGTTTGCCGCCCTCTCCTTGTGGGCAGGCACACTGACCGTCGGTGGTCTGCACGTCCCCCGTGACTTTTCCTGGGGTATGCTTTTCCTTGCGGTGTTTTTCAATCTTCTTTCACTTCTCGTAGTAATGGCAGTGGGCTTTCTCTTCACAGTGGTCACGACCAGCCTCTATCTGTCGATGCTTTTAACCTTTTGTGTCTACCTGATCGGAAACACCCTGGATACCATTGTCAAGGTATTGGCAAGAGGAGATTTCGTTCATGCGGATGATCTTTTTATAAAAGGGATGAAGCTATTGACGTGGATCTTTCCCAATCTTTCGGCCTTTGACCTCAAAGCCAACCTTGCCTATGGATTGCCGCAAAGCGCTCCTTATCTGGCATGGCTGGCATGTTATGGTCTTACGTATGCCGGTATAGTTATTATAATAACCGCGTTTATTCTGCATCATAAGGATATAAGTTGAAAAAAAGGGCGCTCATTATCACGATCATTCTTGTGATCACACTCACCGGGGGCTATATAGTGAGCGCTTCCAAAGTAAAGCTCTATCAAAGCCGGATCCCATCCTCACAGCGGGCCTCAGCGCTTATGGTTTCCCCGGCCCTGTTGGAAATCGGGGCCGGGGAGTTCAAAGGGCTTCTGGCAGACTACCTCCTCCTGAAGGCATCAATTTTTTTGGGGGGACGTTACGAAACAACCGATAGCGACAGGGAGGCGGTGTATACACTTTTCAGGCAATCTCTTGCACTGGACCCCTATTTTTTCCAGACCTGTTATTATATCCAGGGATACCTGCCCTGGGAAGGCAAGATGCCCAAAAAAGCTATTGAGCTCCTTGAAATATGCAAGCAACACCGCTATTGGGACTGGAACCCCTGTTTTTTCATTGGCTTTGACTATTTCTATTTTCTCAATGATAACCTGGCCGCATCCAAACACCTTATGGAAGCCTCCAAACGACCCCATGCCCCTCCCCTGCTTGGCATGCTGGGCGCCCGCTTAGCCCAAAAGGGTGGACAGACGGAAACCGCGATTGTCTTTTTGAAGACCATGTATGAAACGGCTGATAATGAAAATACAAAAAAACAAATAGAGCGGAGGATCAAGGCCTTAGCCGGAGTGTTGGTACTGGAAAAAGGGATCGAACATTTTAAGGAAAAGTTCGGCCGCTCGCCGAATAGATTGGAGAAATTAGTAACGGCGGGAATTCTAAAAGAACTGCCCCAAAATCCCTACAAAAAACCTTATACCTATGAAGACGGGATCATAGGATTCTGAAGAACCAAAAACAATAGGGTTCAGGGTTCAAAGTTCACGGTTCAAGGTTAGAAATCGATCAACTCTGAACCGTGAACTTTGAACCCTGGAACTGTGAACCTATGCTAAAATTCCTAACCCTTCGACATTTTTTTCTCTACCTGTGCCAACAACTTATGCGCCTCCGGAAAATCGGGTTTGATCTCCAATGCCATCTTTATAAACTCTTTCCCCCCGGCAAAGTCTTCCATATAGCATGCAGCCACAGAAGCGTTATACCTGAGATGAGGATCATTCGGAGCGACTTTGATCGCCCTGAGGTATTCATTAAGGGCGTCTTCGTATCTCCCCATCTTCCGGAAGGCTATTCCCAGCCGATTGAAGATGTAAATGGAATTCGGGTCGAGAATCTGCGCGTCCCTGAAAACCGCCTCCGCGTCTTCATAGAGTTCTTTGTCCAAGTATCGTTCTCCAATGTTCAAACGAATGGCTTGATCATCCGGATCGGAGATCAAGATAGAGTCAAAGAGGTCTCGGGCTTCATAGAGTCTCCTCTCATCTAAAAATGCCTGGGCCTTGTTCATTATCTCTTCACGCTGCTCTTCTGAATATTGCTCGCCGGCCGCAATAAGAGAATTTAGAAAATCATACATCCTCTTGTTGTCTCCTTCGACAAAGGAGATCGGCCCAAAGTTTCCCTTAAACTCGTCCGACACGGTAAACTCACTGACAATTTTAAATATCTTTCTATCGATCAATTCTGTGTTTCTTTCGCTAAATTTGTGGGCAAGCCGATGTTTAAGGGCATATACCAAAGAACGGAGACGTCGTTCAAGAGGCGCGTCTTTAACGCTGACATCCCTCAATTTTTTGGTTATCAGCTCAACAACTGCAAAATCCGGAGTCCTGGTCATATCTACACCATAATCTGCTGGATTTAGTTCAATTGAGGCAGTTTCAAAACGTCCCCTTTTGCCCAATCTCTGCGTCCCCGATGAGCGGGATTTGTCAACAGGCTCAGATTATGCACGAAGTGAAGCGTCAGCGCTATCCTCGATCCGCCTCAGGCGGACCTGCGGTTAAAATCTTCGCCTTTCCCCGGCGACGGGATTTCACTTCGCTCAACTTGACCTTGGATCCCGCCGATGGCGGGAAACATTTTGAAACTACCTCAGTTATATAAACTTTTCTTCTATCGTTTGCTCGTCACAGTAAATTCAACCGTTGGCGTCAGTTTTTCTCCATTCTCATCAACGACATCCACAGCCCATTTCCCACAGTGCTGAGGCTGTCCGATGTTTTTGGTGGACCATGTCCTAAATCCGTCACTTTTACGTATCTTCAATTTAACTACAGCGTTCACAAACTCATTGAGGCCCACTCTCTCAATCATGGAAGGCACCTTCTTGGCCATGTGAAGCTCCTTTTCTTCATCAGACCAATGTGAGAGTGCAGGCCCGGTCTCTTTTCCGAAAAATGAATAGATATGCCGAATAAAACCGTCACGCGGGCTTTTTACATTGACCCAAAAGTATATCCTCTTGATTTCATCGGTCACCACGAGTCCGTCCGTGACCGGGAAACTGCATTCGCGGTCATCAATCTGATAACAGAGATGCCACTCTTCAATGCTGATATCAGACGCCGGACAAACAGATGAAAATCCTAAAAACAGACATAGCAAAAAAACAATCTTTTTCATCGTACACACCTCATGCCATAAGGTTTATTTGGTAACTACTCAGGTCATCAGGTTCACGGTTCAGAGTTCATGGTTCGGTTGATCGATTTCTAACCTTGAACCCCGGAACTTTGAACCTGAGTAGTTACATTTATTACACCCAATTGTATTTGCGTCAAGGTGTTTATTGCCGATTCGATCAAGAAGCCTGTTTTTATAACTATTCAGCCACGAATGAACACGAATTTACACGAATAAGGTAGAAAACAAAGCTGAACACTAACCTGCTTTTTTTAAAAATATTTGGATGATGGAAACCGCAGCGGGTGTAATGCCGGATATCCTGGATGCTTGACCTATAGACGCAGGACGAATGGCGACAAGTTTCTCTTTTACCTCGTTTGAAAGGCCGGGCACCTTAGAATAATCGAAATCTTCCGGAATTACGGTATGTTCCAGTTTTTTAAAGCGCTCCACCTGCTTTTCCTGTCGTTTGATGTAGCCGTCATACTTGATCTGTATCTCCACCTGCTCTGCCACAGCGCTTCCAACTTCAGCAACCCTTGGTTCGAAAATTTCCAGATCCTTTAAGGTAATCCCCGGACGTTTTAAAAGGTCTCCCAAAAAAGTCGGTTGATTCAAAGGATGAAATCCCAACCCACAAAGTTTCTCATTAATGGCTTGGGTGGGCGTAAGCCTGATATTGGAAAGGAGCTTCAAAAGTTGTTCGATCGTCTCCTTTTTGTGCTGATACCGGCGGTAAACACGATCGGAAACAAGTCCCAAAGAATAGCCTGTCTCCCGCAGGCGGAGATCTGCATTGTCTTCCCTGAGAAGAAGCCTGTATTCTGCTCGCGATGTAAACATCCTGTACGGCTCCATGGCGCCCTTTGTAACCAGATCGTCAATCAACACTCCGATGTATGCCTGGGTCCGGTCAAGGACAATTGGAGGGGCTTCTGTAATATATCGCACTGCATTGATCCCCGCCATCAAACCCTGGGCCGCGGCTTCTTCATACCCTGAAGTGCCGTTAATCTGTCCAGCGAAAAAAAGGCCTCGGATCAGTTTGGTCTCTAAGGCCGGACTCAACTGCGTCGGATCCGCGTAATCGTATTCGATCGCATACCCGGGCCGGACAATCTCCACCTTTTCCAGACCTTCTATGGATCGAAGCATCTTAAACTGTATGTCCACGGGAAGGCTGGTCGGCACGCCATTGGGGTAAATCTCGGTGGTGCCGAGCCCCATTGGTTCCAAAAAGATCTGGTGTCGAGGCTTTTCATGGAATCTGACGACCTTGTCTTCGATAGAGGGACAGTATCGTGCCCCCACCCCTTCGATCACGCCGGTAAAAAGCGGGGAACGATCAAGGCCGCTCCGGATGATCTCGTGAGTCCGTTCGTTCGTATAAGTGATGTAGCATGGCGCCTGTTTCTGTGAAATTGATTCCGTGTCAAACGAAAACGGAACAGGGGGTTCATCTCCGTATTGGGGGGTCAATTTGGAAAAATTAATAGTTCTCCCGTCAAGACGAGGCGTTGTGCCTGTTTTTAACCGCCCCATGCGAAACCCTAACTTTTTTAAATTCTCCGAAAGCTTAATAGACGCGGGGTCCCCCATTCGGCCCGCGGAAAAATTCTTCAGGCCAATATGAATCAGCCCCTGCAAAAAGGTTCCTGTAGTCAGGATTACCGCCTGCCCCGGATAATGTTCACCGATACTGGTTACAATACCCTTGACGGTTCCATCCTCCACAATCAGCTCGTCAACAACACCTTGTTTTATATCAAGGTCTTCCTGATTCTCCAATACCTGCTTCATACGAAGGCGATACTGTTCTTTATCGGCCTGCGCCCTGGAAGACTGCACCGCAGGCCCCTTTTTTGTGTTGAGCCGGCGAAACTGGATACCGGTGGCGTCGATATTCCTGGCCATCTCCCCACCGAGGACATCGATCTCTCGAACAAGATGCCCCTTTGCGAGACCGCCCACTGCCGGATTACAAGACATTTCACCGATATGATCCGCATTGATCGTTAGCGCCAGCGTTTTGCATCCAAGCCTGGCGGCAGCCAGAGCTGCTTCGCAACCCGCATGGCCGGCGCCGACTACAATAACGTCGTATATTTTAGAATAGGTGTTCATTTCTAATAATCTCCCCCTGCTATTTGACACTACAGTCTTAGTTTGTTAAAAGACTAACAAACGAGCCTGTTTTACTTATAAAATCATGCATCCGAATCAACAAAAAAACTACAAAAAAACTATCCGATTACTTTGTGTTGCCATCCTCTCATTCTTTCTGATTTCCACTTTTGCAGGGACTGTCAGCGCGGGAAAACTCGACGATGCCTATTTCAGTGCACTACGGGTCTATAAGAAACTCCTTAAATCTCCGAAGCAGAAAAAATATCGTCACTCCTGGCTTAATATTATCACCAGGTTTCAAACAGTTTATAAAAAAAGCCGGAAAGGGCGCTGGGCGGATAACGCCCTTTTTATGATAGGACGCACGTACCGGGAACTTTATAGAGAATCAGGGAGAAAAAGTGACATCAATCAATCAATAAATTATTACAACCGCATGATAAAGCGGTTCCCTGACTCCGTGCGCACGGATGACGCTCTTTTCGCCCTGGCAGAGATCGCGTTAAATGTTCAAAAAAAGAAAAACATCGCCCGCAAATATTACAAACGGATATTAACGCGCTATCCAAAAAGCGACCATCAGCCCAGGGCAAAGACCGCTATCCTGCGGCTTCCCTCTCCAAAATCAAAAAACAAAAACAATAACCATAAGAGAATAAAGCAAAAAAAAGGAACTGTCAATATAACACAATTGCGTTTTTGGTCAAATCCCACCTATACACGTATAGTCATCGACGCAGAAGACGAGGTGTCTTATTCTTATCGCCTCCTGAAAAAGGATCCCTCTATCAAAAAGCCACAGCGTCTTTATATCGATTTGAACAATACAAGGGTTGGCCCCGGTCTCTCCACTATCATCCCGATTCAGGATGACCTTCTTAAGGAGGCCCGTGCAGCCCAGCATACATCTTCATCGGTCCGTGTTGTCCTGGATATCAAGACAATTGATACATTCAAGATATTCTCTCTGCAAAATCCGTTCAGAATCGTAGTCGATGTGAATGGGAGAGGCACCATTACCGCAAAAAAAATAGGAAAACGGAAGGGGAAAATTGCTTCAACCCATCACGTTCCTGCCAGGGCGTTAACTAAGCAGTTAGCGCTCAAGGTCAAAAGGATTGTCATTGATCCGGGACATGGCGGAAGAGATTGTGGCGCTCCCGGTTATTACAGAGGGGTCTTTGAAAAGAATATAACTCTGCAGATTGCAAAAAAGCTGGGGAAAAAAATAAAAAAAGAGACGGGGTGCAAGGTCTTCTATACCAGGACCTCTGATAAGTTTCTGCCGCTTGAGGAAAGAACAGCTATTGCCAACACTAAAAACGCGGATCTTTTTATATCGATCCACGCCAATGCAACTGAAAAACGACACACATACGGCATAGAGACCTATTTTTTGAATCTGGCCACTGATAATGACGCTATTATGGTTGCAGCTCGTGAAAATGCCACCTCGGCCAAGAATATAAGCGACCTTGAAATAATTTTAAACGATCTTATGCGATCTTCGAAAATCAATGAATCAAGCCAGTTATCGGCTTGCATACAGAATGCGGTCATAAACAGATTAAAACCGAAATACAGCAAAATCAAAGACCTTGGCGTAAAACAAGCTCCTTTTTATGTGTTGTTAGGCGCAGAAATGCCGTGTATTCTGATTGAAGTCGGATTCATCAGCAACAAAAGAGAGTGCAGACGTCTGACAGACCCCAAGTACCAGGATCATCTCGTCAACGGGATTATAAAAGGGATAAAACGTTATATGAAAGAGATCTCACCGCCGGTCATGATGGCAGACACCGCCCCGCCGATAGGAGGTTAGGGATTGGAAAACGCAGCCTCCGCTTCCTGGTAGAGGAGTTCGGGGTTGTGAGTGTAGCGGGGAGAAAAATGAAACAATTTAAATTGCTTCACACCTGCCTGCCGGGCAAGGCTCCCTGCCTGCCGGGCGGTTAAATGATACTTTTCGTACGCTGTTTTCTGTTCGGCATCAAGAAAAGAGGCCTCAATAAAAAGAGAATCCGCATCCCTTGCGAAATCGATCACCCTTTCCACGTTCTCCGGGGTATAGCGAATATCCGTGATATAGACAATTTTCTGGCCCGGAGTAATACGGACGATTTTTTTCTTTAATTCCCCCAATAGAAATTCTTTCTTATATTTTTGAGAGCCTTCGTTCCATACCACCTTAAAAAGCGTTTCTTCATTTTCTTTATTGTAGATGGCATCCTTGAACTTTTTCAGCCAGGGACCCACGGGTAGATTAAGGCCCTTTAACCGATCTTTTAAGACATTCACGTGAAAGTGTTCCTTTAGGGAAAGACCAAGACACGGAATTTTATGATCCAGATGAACGGCATGAACGGAAAAAGAAGATTCTTCGAGGAGCTTCCTTTGAAACAAGGCTTTATATTCAGTTCCGGTTGCTTCAAACCGATTCCGGCACCGATATACTTTCCTCACCATACTATCAACATTAATCTCTGTTACATTTAAAGAGAATTCGTTGGAATAGTTCTCTACTAAATTCCACGTATATCCGGCCAATTTCCCTTCTACATTTTGTAAAAACCCCGGCGGACCAAACAGATGAAGAGATTTCTCTCTTCCCAATAAGATTCTCAGCACATGATCAAATCCTATAAAGTGATCTACATGGGTATGGGTAACAAAGATATGCGTCAGTTTTAAAATATCCCTGGAAGAAAGAGGACAAACATCTCCCAGGTCAAACATCAACGCGCGTTTTTCATAAAGAAACGGAATGAAAAGGGTAGGGTCTCCAAAATGGTCATTAACTAATCGAGGATGAAAACAGGGGCGCATGACTTTACCGAGTACCTCGTTAAAAGAGCGCTACGCTTAAGGAGCACTTCGGTTGAGGATAGAGGTCAGAGAACAGTAAAATCATGAAGCTGGGAAGGTGCGATGGTGTGAAGGTGTGAGTTTTCCCATCTTCGCACCCTCTCAACTTCTCATCTTCTGACTTCTGACATCCGACATCTATTCCCTTGCCCCCTGACGGTTACGATAAAAGATCATAAAACCGGCAACCAGCGCCATTACAATACCGATCGTCTGGGAAGTGGAGAGTAGACCGCCAAACAGAGTCCCTCTGTGGTCCCCACGGAAAAATTCAATCACCGACCGCGTTACGGCATAAAGCAGTATGTATACCCAGAAGAGCGCCCCTTCGAATTTCTTATTCCTTCTGAGTCTTATGAGAACGAAATAGATCAGAAAGGCATTGACGGAAGAATAGAGCTGTGTAGGATGAAGAGGAATCCCTTTAGGCGCTAAAGACTCAGGATTGGTGAATGTGACACACCACCAATGATCACACACCTTCCCATAACAGCAGCCGGCAAAGAAACACCCGACTCTCCCTATGGATTGCCCCAGGGCAATAGACGGCGCAAGGATATCTGCGGTCTTCCATATATTAAGTTGGTGTTTCCTGAGATACCATACGGTCACAATAGACGCCCCCATGAGTCCGCCATAAAAGACCAGCCCTCCGTTCCATATACGAATTATCTCCAGGGGATCGCCTCTAAAATCCCCCCAGTTAATCACAACATAGAGAAGACGAGAACCAACAATCGCAGCGATAAGAATGTACAGGGAAAGATCAATAATCTTTTCTCCGTCCTCCCCTGCCCTTTCGGCTTCCCGAACCGCCAGAGAAATCGCAAGGAGAAACCCGATAGCTATAAAGAATCCATAGGTGTGGACGGCAAAGTTGCCGATATGAAATAATGTAGGATGCATATTATAGCGGCACCTTCTTTATCAACAGGTAATAACAAAAAAGAGCAATCCCCACGGTTATAAAACCGTCGGCAACATTAAAGGCCGGCCAATGGATGGCGCCAATGTAAAAATCCAAAAAATCGACCACCTCTCCGAACCGAATCCGATCTATCAGATTACCTATGGCCCCCCCAAGTATCATAATAAGCGCTGCAAGAACTCCATTTTGACCGGATTTCACTCTGGAATAGACATAAAAGATAATTCCCATTACAAGGAGGGAAACACCGACAAAGAATGCCGTTCTGAGACCGGAAGATGCACCGGCAAGGAGACCAAATGCTCCTCCGGTATTCCGTACGTGGGCCAGGTTGAAAAAACCCGGAATCACTTCTATCAGTTGATGAAGAATAAGTTTTTTTATGATAATCAGCTTAACAACCTGATCGATCACTACGATCAGGGTTGCGCCGATGAATAGAGCAGTGTATCGATTGTAATTTGTCATTTGTTCCGCCTCCGACGGATCTTCGACATTTGTTGGAGGACAGAGGTCAGAGAGCAGAAGATGAGAAGATGAGAGGGTGCGAAGATGGGAAAACTCACACCTTCACACCATCGCACCTTCCCAGCTTCATGATTTTACTATTCTCTGTCCTCTGTCCTCTATCCTCTATTCTCTGCGCCCTGCGCCGCTATGCGCATAGCGCTCACGCATCTTGCGCAGACATTTTTATGTTCCGCGTCTTCTCCCACCGTGGGCTCGTGTACCCAGCACCGTTCGCACTTTTTCCCTGATGCGGGGACAACCTTTAACATTAGATTTGGTATTTGATCGCTCTGATACGCCCCTTCCAGTGGTTCATCGCACAGAACAGTGAGACCGGAAACGATAAAAATCGTTCTGAATTCTTTCTTATAACGTGAAAGAACCTCAAACAGATCAGCCGGCAACGAAAGTGTCACAGCAGCATCCAGAGAATGTCCGATCACTTTCCGGTTTCTTGCCTCCTCCAATCCCCTGGTAACTTCACCCCGGACGGCAAGAATCTTTTCCCATTGTTCAGCTAATTCATTATTCGTATAATCTCGATTTGCCTCAGGGAAAGATGCCATGTGAACACTCTCTTCGCGGCCGCCCGGCATGTGATCCCAAATCTCCTCTGCTGTGAAGACCATAATCGGCGCCATGAGACGAACCATGGTATCGAGGATCTCAATCATGGCTGTCTGGGCGGATCTGCGTGCGATAGATTTTTTCGGGGAAGTGTACAGGCGATCCTTTAAAACATCAAGATAAAACGCGCTCATGTCCAGGGTGCAAAAATTATAGAGTGAATGGTATATCACGTGAAATTCAAACTCATCGTAGGCCTTTTGGATTTTCTCAATCAACCCTTGCAACCTGTGAAGCGCCCATTGATCGATCTCCATCATATCTCCATAAGGGACACGATCTGAAGCCGGATCAAAATCGCTTATGTTTCCCAAAATAAAACGGCTTGTGTTGCGAATACGACGATAGGCATCGGAGAGCTGCTTCAGTATATCGTGTGATATCCGGATATCATCCTGATAATCGGAGGCAGAGACCCAAAGTCTCAATATCTCTGCGCCGTATTTGTCTATAACTTCATCAGGAGACACAATGTTTCCAATGGACTTGGACATCTTCTTCCCCGTTCCGTCTACCACAAATCCATGCGTCAACACGCACTTATACGGAGACTCCCCTCTGACCCCCACCGATGTGAGGAGCGAACTGTGAAACCACCCGCGGTGCTGATCACTCCCCTCCAAATAGAGATCAGCAGGCCGCCTGAGCCCTTCTCTATGTTCCAGAACCGCTGTGTGGCTTACGCCTGAATCAAACCACACATCGAGTATATCTGTCTCTTTTACAAAGGTCTTGCCCTGACAATGAGGGCAGGCAGTCCCTTTGGGGAGGAGTGTGTCATTGTCCGCCTCAAACCATATATCCGCGCCATGGCTCTCAAAGAGATCAGCCACATGCGCGATGATCTCTTCAGTAATCAAGACATTTTTACAGCCGGTGCAGTAGAACGCGATAATCGGCACCCCCCAGGAGCGCTGTCGGGAAATACACCAATCAGGACGATTTTCCACCATCCCGTAAATTCGTTCACGCCCCCAGCCGGGAATCCATTTGACCTGATTAATAGAGGCAAGGGATTTGTTTCGCAAATCGTTCCTGTCCATTGCAATAAACCACTGGTCAGTGGAACGAAATATAACCGGTTCCTTACAGCGCCAGCAATGAGGATAGGAATGAACGATCGTCTCCTCTCCAAGAAGCGCCCCGGCTTCAGAGAGTTTTGCGTTTATGTCTCTGTTTGCGTCAAACACGAACTTTCCCGCAAAGTATTCTACATCGTCGTTAAACCGTCCATCGTCATCAACCGGCGAATAGATCTCGAGATGATATCTTAACCCCTCCTCATAGTCCTCCCGCCCGTGGCCGGGAGCGATGTGAACGCACCCTGTCCCTGAATCGAGTGTGACATGGCCGGCCAGGATGAGCTTTGATTCCCTGTTGTAAAGGGGATGGCGGCAAGATTTGTGCTCTAAGTCACGCGCATCAATGTCCGCAACAATCGTATAATCCTCGATGCCGAATATCTTCATGCAACCTTTTAAGAGGTCACGGGCAAGGATCAATACCTCATCATTTCCTACATCTACTGCTGTGTATTCAAAATCCGGATGAAGCGCAACAGCAAGGTTTGCAGGAATCGTCCAGGGGGTCGTTGTCCAAATAACAACAGAGACCTTTTTATCTTTTAATGCAGGGATATCCTTACTTATATCGGAACGAAGAGGAAATTTGACATAAATCGAAGGTGACGTATGGTCCGCGTATTCCACCTCTGCTTCAGCCAAAGCGGTCCTACAGGTGGAACACCAATAAATAGGCTTTTTGCTCTTCAACAGGCCCCCATCAACGGCAAATTTTCCAAACTCCCGCACAATAGAGGAAACATAGGTATAGCTCATTGTAAGATAGGGGTGGTCCCATTCGCCCATGACACCGAGACGTTTAAATTCTTCTTTTTGAATTTCCACAAACCTTTCAGCATACGCCCTGCACATCTTCCGTATCTGGTTCGTAGTCATAGATCTCTTTTTAGGGCCGAGCTCCTTGTCTACATTATGTTCGATCGGAAGACCGTGGCAATCCCAACCAGGAACATACGGGGCGTCAAAACCGCCCATCTGCCGGGAACGGACGATAATATCCTTCAGGATCTTGTTGAGAGCCGTCCCCAGGTGTATGTTCCCATTGGCATACGGCGGACCATCATGAAGAATAAATAAAGGGCGATCTTTTGATCTCTTTCTAATCTGATCGTAAAGGCGCTCTTTGTCCCATCTTTTCAAGGTCTCCGGCTCACGCGCAGACAGATTTGCTTTCATAGGAAAACCGGTCTTTGGGAGATTCAGCGTCTCCTTGTAGTTCATGATATCCTCCGGCAGAACTCTATATTTTTTATGACACCTCTCCTTGTCAAGCTTGCTTCCCCTGTAGTGCAGAGCTTTAGCTCTGCCTTTTCATTGCAGGGCTGAAGCCCTGCGCTACTTGGCGCTCCTCAGGGGGGTAAAATTACGACATCTGCAATAAATGGACGTATCACAACCTATTTGGTTGTTCAAGGGAATTAAGCAGAAATTACACAGAAAAAAAGCCCCCATGGCATAATCCATGGGGGCTTTTGAGCTATTCTGCCTGGGAGGCTCAATAGATTACATCATACCGCCCATACCGCCCATACCGCCGCCAGGAGGCATGGCCGGCATTTCTTTCTTATCTTCGGGCTTTTCAGCTATCATAACCTCGGTGGTAAGCATCAAGCCGGCCACACTCGCTGCGTTTTGGAGCGCGTACCGTGTCACCTTGGTCGGATCAATTACGCCTGCATTAATAAGATCTTCAAATTTGTTGGTATCAGCATTATAGCCTTCAGCGCCTTTCAATCCTTTAACCTTCTCCGCAATGACAGAACCTTCGGCGCCTGCATTAATAGCGAGTTGGCGCAGGGGCTCTTCTAACGCGCGAGCTATAATCTTGACGCCCAACTTCTGTTCGGCCTTGATCTTTATCTTGTCAAGAGTGGGTATACACCGTATAAAAGCTACCCCGCCGCCGGCGACAATGCCCTCTTCTACAGCAGCGCGTGTAGCGTTTAATGCATCTTCCACACGGGCCTTTTTCTCCTTCATTTCTGTTTCAGTGGCAGCGCCGACATTGATTACCGCAACTCCGCCGATCAACTTGGCCAACCGCTCCTGCAACTTTTCACTATCATAATCTGAAGTTGTTTCTTCGACCTGAGCCCGTATCTGTCTTACACGGCCTTCCAAATCAGAACGTTTGCCTGCCCCATCTACTATCGTGGTATTGTCTTTGTCAATACGAATCCGTTTGGCGGAACCGAGATCATTGACTGTCATGTTTTCCAGCTTAAGACCAAGGTCCTCTGAAACCATCTGCCCGCCTGTAAGTATGGCGATATCTTCCAACATCGCCTTTCTTCGGTCACCAAATCCCGGGGCCTTCACAGCCGCGCAATGGAGTACCCCTCGTATCTTGTTGACCACCAGGGTTGCCAGGGCCTCGCCCTCAATGTCCTCCGCAATGATCAAGAGAGGTCTGCCCATTTTGGCGGTCTGCTCTAAGACGGGAAGAAGGTCTTTCATTACACTGATCTTTTTTTCATGAATCAATATATATGGATCAGCCAGCTCGACTTCCATCTTTTCCGCGTCTGTTACAAAATAAGGGGAGAGATAGCCGCGATCAAACTGCATCCCTTCCACTACCTCAAGTGTGGTTTCCATCGACTTTGCTTCTTCTACGGTAATAACGCCTTCTTTACCCACTTTGTTCATTGCCTCAGCAATAATATTGCCGATCGTATCGTCGTTGTTGGCGGATATTGTGCCGATCTGCGCGATCTCACGCTGGTCTTTGGTAGGTTTGCTCATGTTGGCCAGTTCTTTCACCACAACCTGAACGGCAGCGTCTATCCCGCGTTTTATTGCCATTGGATTATTCCCGGCAGCTACCAGCTTTTGACCTTCTCTGTAAATGGCCTGGGCCAGAATCGTTGCCGTTGTGGTGCCATCGCCGGCAACGTCACTAGTCTTGCTGGCAACCTCTTTTACCATCTGGGCGCCCATGTTTTCAAATTTGTCTTCCAGTTCAATCTCCTTGGCAACAGTAACGCCGTCCTTTGTAACAGTAGGAGACCCCCACGACTTTTCGACAATAGCGTTTCTACCCTTTGGTCCAAGGGTAACCTTAACGGCATCCGCCAGGATGTTAACTCCGGCAAGAAGCGCCTCCCTGGCCTTGGCGTCATATCTAAGTTCTTTAGCCATATTCTCTATATCCTCCTTAAAATAGTTGTTGCGTATGCAATCAATCTGACTCTCTTATCTAACAGTCCTTTAAATTACTTTTCTAGGATCCCCATTATGTCATCCTCACGCATAATGAGATGTTCTTCCCCTTCGATCTTCACTTCAGTGCCCCCATATTTTGAAAAAAGAACCCTGTCTCCTTTCTTTACATCGGGGGCTATCTTTGTCCCATTCTCTAAAACCTTCCCCTTACCCACGGCAACAACAATACCTTCGGAAGGTTTTTCTTTGGCGGCATCAGGGATAATAATTCCGCCTTTTGTCATTTCCTCTTCCTCAAGCCGTTTCACAAGAATACGGTCTTGCAATGGTCTGATCTTCATAGCTACACTTCTCCTTTTCTTAAATAAATTTTAAATTTCTTTGATAACTTCGTAAAAAGTCCCTGATGAGCCTATCATGGTCATCTTGTTGTAGAGCTTCTTAACGAAACGAAGCGTCAAATTTGTCCGCCTCCGGCGGAGAGCTTTTACGATTTGACGAACTCTAAAATGAGTTAGACAAATCATAATCACGGATTTCTGTTTGTAAAGGGGTTAATGAAAAAAAAACCGCTCATAATACTCTCATGAGCGGTATTTGTTATCCTAACAGACAGGTTTGCAGGGAAAAATTATTACTTTCCCTCATTTCCCTTCTTCTTTTAAGGTCTGAACTTCTTCCTTTAAATCATCTACCTCTTTTTTATACTTTTCCGCCCCTTCTTCTTTGGAAGATTGACCAGCCTCTTCTTCTTTCTTGCCCTGCCAGGTATCTTTCAGCTCATCAAAACCGAGGTAGATTGCCAAGCCGCCACCCAGCAATAATACAGCAGGGATAGAGCCTGCCAAAAGCTGCAAAAATGGCTTCCACCAAATTGACATACCAATAATTCCCAACACGGCTGCCGCAGCACCACCAATCAACGTTTTCATACCCTAAACCCCTCCTTATTTAATGCATGATGACTTCCTAAAAGATTCAAAATACCACATACGCTAATTCAACGCAAGACAAAAATGATTTTTCTATTTTTCTCTAAACAGCGGAATTACCTTTCCGCTGGCATCTTTCTCTTTTTTATCCTTTGAGCCTTTCACGTTGGGCACATCATGCCGCATAGATTCCTGGGGACCGGTAACCAACTCCATCCGAATGGTATGCCCTTCCATGCTAAAAGAAGCCCCATTTATATATTCTTCCCGCAATATCCATATAATTTCAATAATAGGAATCTGAAGAACCAACAACCTGGCATGAAACCAATTAGGCTTGTGGTCCGGAGTAATATCTTCGATGCGGACGAAGAAGGCCGGCTCATCTTCATAATAGATTAAAACGATATCGCCGTTCGCAACCATAGCACGCTTATACTATAAAAATTTTCAAATTGACATGAAAAAAAAATGTGATAGTTTTACAATTTTAGAATATGGACACTGGTTAACTTGTTTCTTGAACAGGAAAATTTGGCATGGCCTCCCAAATGGGAAATAAAGGGTTTAGACTAAAATTCATGGCGCTTATCAATACCATTTTGAATGGACATCATGATCACTATGCATCGTTTATCCCCCAAAGATCCGGGACATTCAACCTTCTCATCCAGTGGATACTAAAGCTCTTATTTTCAGATGTAGTGATCAATAAGACTCAAACCGCATCTTTGAATGGATTGCATGAAAAAGGGATTATAGTCTATATCTCCAAATACAAAAGCAACCTGGAATATCTATTCTACAATGTCCGGTATAGTCTGGAGGGGCTCCCTGCTCCTGCCATTGGATTCGACCAAAGTATTCTTTGTGCTCAACCGATCTCTCACCTTTTCCGTGTTCTATTGTCCCATGTAGACCATCTTATCCGCTATAAAAAATTCCCTGACCCATACCGGTCCGGTTTTTACAAACGCTGCATGGAACAAGGAGAAACCTCACTTTTGTCTCTGGTGGATCGAGGTGGATTTCATAGCCGATTTGTTAAATCACAAACAGATCCTATCCGATATCTCATTGAGATACAACAGGCTATTGAAAAGCCGATCTATTTGGTCCCACATCTGTTTCTGTTCAGTAAAAAGCCTATAAGATATTATCCGCGTCTCATAGATATCTTATTTGGAGGAGAGGAAAATCCCGGACTTCTCCGCAGACTGTTGACTCTCTTAAGGACCCCTCATAATGTCTTTGTTGAAGCTTCGGAACCGATATCGCTCAAAGAATTTCTCCAGATGCCGGAACATCAGGATAAGAGTCTGGAATATCTTTCTTTCAAGCTTCGCCAGAAACTGTTAAACCAACTGAACAGGCACCGTCAAAGTATAACCGGGCCTCTATTAAGACCGCGTGAGGAACTTAAAGAGCTTGTTTTGAGGAACAGTCACTTCCGGAGATTCATGGAGAACTATGCCAAAACCCATGGGAAGAATCTTCAAGAAACTCACAAAAAGGCGGATGAATATCTCCATGAAATAGCAGCCGACTATAACATTACAGTGATCCGATGCCTGGCAATGCTCTTTAATTGGATATGGAAAACCATCTTTGATGGGGTCGTCCTTGACATGGAGGGTCTGAACCGGCTTAAAAATGCTACCCAAAAGGCGCCTGTTGTCCTGGTCCCATGTCACAAAAGCCATTTAGACTATCTCTTGCTCTCCCATATTATGTTTATGAATAACATGCCGTGTCCCCATGTGGCCGCCGGCAAGAACCTCACTTTCTGGCCCATGGGACCTATCTTCAGAAAATCCGGGGCGTTCTTTATAAGACGATCCTTCCAGGGGGCTCAGCTATATGCCAAGGTGTTTTCAGAATACATCAGAATGTTGATAAGAGAGGGATTCAACATAGAATTTTTCATTGAGGGCGGACGGAGTCGTACAGGGAAACTTGTCTTGCCCAAGCTGGGATTCCTTTCGATCCTTTTGAAGGCTTATGAAACCGGGGCATGCGATGAAATAATGTTTGTCCCTATCTTTGTCGGTTATGATCAGGTCATGGAAGAAAAGGTCTATTTAGAAGAACTCCACGGACAAACAAAGAAACCCGAAAACTTTATGCAGTTGATCAGAGCAAGGAAGCACTTAAAAAGGAGATACGGACGTATTTACCTCCAATTCGACGATCCCATATCATTAAATAATCTTCTTGCTGATTTTGACCTGCCATTCAAGAAGATGGGACAAAGAAAGCGCCAGATTGTTTATCGGAATCTTGGATTTAGAATTATACATCGCATTAATCAAATTTCAGTAGTCACGCCACAAGCGCTCATAGCCTGTGCTATTTTGAATTATCCCAAAAAAGTATTCACAAAAACCGGCCTGAAGGGTTATATAGATATCTACCTGGAACACCTTAACATTCAAAATATACACTTATCCGAGGCGTTCGACAATAAGGCGCGCGTAGTGGACGAAATACTTATCCATTATACTAAACGTAAGTTTATTGAACGGCTCGATGATAAGAAGAAAAATAATACCATATCCGACAACCCGAAATTTATTGCCCCGGAAGAAAAACGGCCCAATCTCGAGTACTACAAAAACAACTGTATCCACTTCTTCATACCGGCGGGATATGCTGCATTAGCGATATTAACATATGAAAATTTCCAGTTCTCTTTTGACACATTAAATGCCGACTATGGTTTTCTGCGTGACTTCTTCAAGCATGAATTTGTCTACGATGTGGATAAGACTACGGAAGATTGCGTGCGCGAAGTCCTGGCCGCTTTTATCAAAGCCTCCATTCTGACGCAACACCCTTCTTTGCCAAACACGTACAATATAAGCCCTATAGGCCTTAAGAAGCTCTTTTGCTTTGCCAACTTTTTAAAGACCTATCTGGAAGCCTACTGGGTAGTATTAAACACCTTGAAAAAACACAACCGATCGGAAACAAGCAAAAAAGATCTCCTCAAAAAAATATCGGCCCGCGGGAAAAAATATTACAGGCGCGGACAGGTTTCGCGAATAGAGGCGCTTTCACAGGCGAATTACGACAATGCATTGGTGTACTTTGCGCAACGAGGGATTCGGGGAGTAAAGGATAAAGATGGAATCGACTTCTACACCATAATGATCAGCAAATTTTTAAACGGCTTTACTTTCCTGAAATAGTAACATCGCCCGCAATCCTCAAACGAAGTGCTCGTGCTTGCACTATCAGGAGAAAAATGACAGAACCGATTAACGCTCCCCGGCTCACGGAACATGTCCGCGCCTCCGGCTGAGCGGCAAAATTGAGTCCAGGGGACCTGGACGCCATATTGTGCGGTATTCCGTTAAGGAAAGATCCCCGTTTGTTGATCGGACCGGATCAAATGGACGATGCAGGGATCTTTAAGATCCGGGACGACCTTGCCCTGATTCAGACGGTTGATTTCTTCACCCCTATTGTGAACGCCCCTTTTGAATTCGGACAAATCGCCGCCGCAAATGCCCTTAGCGACGTCTATGCCATGGGAGGGATCCCCCTGACCGCAATGAATATCGTGGGATTTCCAATAAAAAAGCTCAAAAAAGAAATCCTTAAGGAGATCCTGCGCGGAGGGCTTGATAAACTCAACGAGGCGGAAGTATGTCTTGTGGGAGGGCATAGCGTGGACGACGAAGAGTTAAAGTACGGCCTTTCCGTGACCGGCACAGTCCATCCGGACAGGGTAATCGCAAACAGCGGCGCCAGGGCGGGAGACCGCCTCATCCTCACAAAACCGATCGGAACCGGTATTATCGCCACAGCGATAAAAGGGAAAACCGCCTCTCGGGAAGCAGAAAAAAAGATCGTTGATTCAATGTCCGCCCTAAACAAAGATGCCTCAGAAGTAATGCAGGAAATAGGCGTTCACGCCTGCACCGACGTAACAGGGTTCGGCCTAATCGGACATCTAACGGAAATGCTCCGGGGGTCCGAGGGAGGATTTCTCATCACGGCATCCCAAATCCCGCATTTCAAGGAAGCATTACAATATGCGGCCATGGGGCTCGTTCCCGCAGGGTGCTACGCTAACAAGAACTTTTATCAACCCCGTGTGGAGATCAAAGGGAACCCCGATATCGACTTTGCAAATCTCCTCTATGACCCTCAAACGTCCGGCGGGCTGCTCATTGCCGTGGAGGAAAAAAAAGCCGACCCCCTCCTTGAAAGCCTGCTCACAAAAGGGATAGACGCCGCCACAATCATCGGAGAAGTCATCCATTCACCAAAAGACAAGATAGTAGTACATTATAATTCCTGCTGAGTTGCTTCCAGCATCTCTTGTTGATATTCCCATTTCTTCAGCAGTTCGCCCAACTCGATTTTTACCTTGCTGTATTCGATCATAAGTGGTTCGCTCTGTTGGCTATCTTGATAAATTTTCGGATCGGACAATTCCCCGGACACTGTTTTCTCCCGTTTTTCCAATTCATCAATACGTTGTTCAAGCTCTGCCAACTCCTTTTTGATCGGCCCCAGTTTTTGGCTGACGAGCTTGCGGCGTTCGGCTTTCATTCGCCTTTGTTCTTTTGCTGTTTTCCGGTCCCTATT
>JAUVFC010000022.1 GCA_030594505.1 Desulfobacterales bacterium | reverse complement strand
GGCGCTCCCGAATCCATTTCCGGGTGTAGTTACTACACCCGCTTTGGTCAAGAGATGAGTCGTAAACTCGGCAGAGGTATATCCTTTGGGCGCCTCGATCCACAAATAGAAAGTGGCACGTGGAGGATCCACTGCAAGGCCTATCTTTTTCAGCCCTTCCACCAGGATATCCCTTCGTTCCGCATAAATCCGGCACATCTCCTCAACGCAGGATTGATCACCTTCAAGCGCCTCGATTCCTGCGATCTGCACGGCCTGAAATGCGCCGGAATCGATATTACTCTTTATCTGGCCCAGTCCTCCTATCACTTCCGGATGTCCTACGGCAAACCCGATACGCCATCCCGTCATATTATAGGTCTTGGAAAGAGAGTGAAATTCAATACCGACCGATTTCGCGCCATCAATTTCTAAAAAACTTAATGGATTATAACCATCAAAAGCCATCTCGGAATATGCCGCGTCATGGCAAACGATGATATTATATTTTTGTGCAAATTCTACAACAGACTTAAAGAAATTCTCATTGGCCACTGCCGACGTTGGGTTGTTGGGATAGTTCAAAAACATCAACTTCGCTTTTTTAGCCACCTTGGAAGGGATGGAGGAAAGATCCGGCAAGAACTGATTCTCTTTTAATAAATCCATAAAATAGCTGGTTCCGCCGGCAAATTGAGTGCCGATATCGTAAACCGGATAAGCCGGATTCGGGACCAATGCAATATCACCCGGATCAATAAAAGCAAGGGGCAAATGTGCGATCCCCTCCTTTGATCCAATGAGTGTGACCACCTCTTGTCCGGGATCAAGCGTCACTCCGAAGCGTCTTTTGTACCAACGGGCCACTGCCTCATTAAAATCGGCCATTCCTGTATAGGACGGATATTGATGATTGGCCGGGTCTTCCGCGGCCCGCTTTAATGTATCAATAATATGTCCCGGTGTAGGGATATCCGGATCTCCCACCCCCAAGTCTATAATATCAACCCCCTGTGAGCGCACCTCTTCCTTTTTTCTGTCAATCTCTTTGAAAAGATACGGAGGGAGCTTTTTCACCCTTTCTGATTTTTCGATCTGCATAATGCCTCTTGTTTTATCGGCTGTCCGTTGTCGATTGTCAGTTGTCCGTTGTTTTCTCTTGCAACGGACTACGGACAACGGACAACTAACAAAAATTAAATAAGCCCATACTCGCTCAACGTCTTTTTCAGTTTTTCCAAGTTCGCCTCTAACATGGAGGAAAGAGGTAGCCGTAGTTCCGCGGATGATATCTTTCCCATCAGGGCGAGCGAGGTCTTTGCCGGAGCCGGATTGGTCTCATAGAACATAGCATTGTTCAGAGGCCACAATTTATAATGAAGCGCTCTTGCCTTTTCCAGGTCGCCTGCCTCAAACGCATCTATCATACCAGACATATCCCGTGGCGCCACGTTAGAGACTACGGATATAACCCCTTTTCCGCCGATTGCAAGAAGTGGAAACGCTGTAAAATCATCACCCGACAGTAGAGTAATCTTATCGCCGCAAAGCGATATGATATCTGCCGCCTGCTGCATCGACCCGGTTGCCTCTTTGATAGCAATCACATCGTCGAGTTCCGCCAAACGGGCCACTGTGGGAGGGAGCATATTAAGAGCGGTTCTTCCCGGTACATTGTACAGAACCATCGGAAAGGAGCAAGCGTCTGATACAGCTTTAAAATGCTGAAAAAGTCCTTCCTGGGTGGGTTTATTGTAATAGGGTGTAATAACCAGCGCGGCATCCGCGCCTGCCGACTTGGCATGGTGAGTCAGTTCAATGGTCTCAGCCGTGCTATTGGAACCGGTGCCGGCGATAACCGGCACCCTGCCTTTGACCGCATCTATGGTAATCTCGACCACCCTTTTATGTTCTGTATGGTCAAGAGTGGCAGACTCTCCTGTAGTCCCACAGGGAACGATCGCGTCCGTGCCGTTTTCTATCTGAAACTCGATCAGGCCACGCAGGCCTTCTTCATCTAACTTTCCATCCTTGAAAGGTGTAACAATTGCAACAATAGCACCCTTAATCATAGTAGCCTCCTCCTCATTCAATTGATTATTGACTATTGAAGATTGACTATTGATCATGACTTCCTCAAATCTTCAATCAACAATCTTCAATCTTCAATCCCTATAAACCGCCTCATCCCACAGCCTGCCCTGGTAAATCACACGCGCATCCCCTTCCAGGAATACATCAATAAATTCAAAGCCGGCTTTGCAAAAGTGCACGGTCAGCAGCTCGCCTCCTCGTGTCCTTACCGAAACCGGAGACTCTGCCAACCCCTTCCGGGCGGCTATCAGAGCCGCTGCCACCGCACCGGTGCCACACGCCAGGGTCTCGTCCTCTACACCTCGTTCATAAGTACGAATCAAAAGGTCTCCATTTTCAGATCTCTTGACAAAATTTACATTAGTACCTGCGGGCGCGTATCTCTCATGATATCGTATGGGACGTCCCCATTCCACAATTGGAACTCCTTCAAGATCATCCACCCAGATGACCGCGTGCGGAACTCCCGTATTGATCGAATTAACCGAAAAAATTTCCCCGCACGCCTCGATCTCTTCGCCGAGGACCATCCCGTTAGGTTGTGTCATCTCTAATCGAACCCTGATACCATCAACAATCGCCCGAATGATACCGGCATCTGTTTCAAACGAAAGTTCAGGGCCACAGATTTGATTCAAATAGGCAAAGCGGGCTGCGCACCGGCCGCCGTTTCCGCACATTTCCGCCAGAGAGCCATCCTGGTTAAAAAAACGCCACTTAAAATCCGCCTTTTCAGAAGACTCAATAAGGATAAGGCCGTCGGCGCCCACGGAAAACTTACGGCGGCAGACAGCAACAACAAAATCTTTAATCCTTTCGGGATCCAGCGCGCCATCACGGTTATCAATCAGGATAAAGTCATTCCCGCTTCCACTCATTTTGTAAAAAATTGGTATCTTAGTCATTTGTCACTTGTTAGAAGTCAGAAGAAATGCCGATGAACCGGCGAACTGGTGAACCGGCGAATCGGTGAAGGTGAATAGAAAATAAAATCACCGGTTCCCCGTTTCTCCGATTCCTAATAATTCCATCCTCTATCCTCTGTCTTCTGCCCTCTGTCCTCTGTCTTCTGACTTCTGTTCTCTCCGCCGCAGGCGGTCTGTCCTCTAAATTCAAAGAAACGTCGGAATCGATTCCCCCTGGATCAAGCTCTCGCAGGTTTCCCGCTCGCGTACAACGTGAAACTGGTCACCCTTGACCATCACCTCCGGTACACGTGGCCGTGAATTATAATTAGACGACATAGTAAACCCGTAAGCGCCGGTACTCATTACTGCCAACAGGTCCCCCTGCTCAAACTCAGGGAGCTTGCGGTCCCTGGCAAAAAAATCGCCTGATTCACAGATCGGGCCTACCACATCGGCAATAAAAGGGGACCTTTTGTTCTGCATCACAGGTTGTATGGCATGGTATGCATCATACAGTGAAGGCCTTGCAAGGTCATTCATCGCTGCATCCACAACAACAAATTTCTTTTTTTCGCTCTTTTTAATATAAAGGCATTCTGTTATCAGCGCTCCGGCATTGCCGACAATTACACGGCCGGGTTCGAATATAAGGGTAAAGGGTACCTTCCCCAATTCCTGAACAATTGCCCTGGCGTAATCATCCGGATGCGGAGGTGTCTCCTCGTCATAGGTTATCCCAAGACCTCCTCCAAGATCAAGGTAGCTAATATGAATACCCAGTTGTTCCAAATCGGCTATAAGCTCTTTTAGCTTGCGCAGGGCATCGACAAACGGAGCTGTTTCGGTCAATTGAGATCCTACATGGCAATCAATCCCTACAATGTCTATGTTAGAAAGTTTTTGGGCTGCCTTATAGGTTGAAATGGCAGTCTCTTTGTTAATCCCGAATTTATTCTTTTCCATACCGGTCGATATATAGGGATGGGTCTTGGGATCCACATCAGGATTCACACGGAGTGCGATTCGGGCTCTGGTATTCAATCTTTCCGCACAGCGATTTACACTCTCCAACTCCTGAATGGACTCGATGTTGAACATTAAGATATTCGATTTAAGTGCGTACTCGATTTCATCCTTCCGCTTCCCAACACCGGAATAGACTATCTTTTCCGGCGGAATGCCCGCCATTAATCCCCGGTACAGCTCCCCGCCCGATACTATATCCAGTCCACTCCCCAAGTCGGCAAAAAGGTTTAAAACCGCCAGGTTTGAATTTGCCTTGGCAGAAAAACAGACTAAATGGGGAACTTCATTAAAGGCATTATCAAATGCCCGAAAATGTCTGACCAAAGTAGCATGGCTATACACGTAAAAGGGTGTTCCCACCTCCCCGGCTATCTTTGAGACAGGAACATCTTCACAAAACATTTCATTGTCACGATACTGGAAATGATGCATGGTTCACTTATTCCATTAGTAAATTTTGCTAAACGTTTGTAAAATTTAGGGCGTAGATTTTCGTAGATGCACATAGTTACGAGTTGCGGGTTGCGAGTTATGAGTTTTATTGAATGGTGTAGTCTGCCACTGCTTTAACCCGCAACACGTAACTCGCAACTCGCAACTGTAGATTTTAAATATCTTGACTATCCGCGTTAATCTGTGCCCAAAATAAAAACAATATTCGAGTCGCCGCTCTTCACTCCATCCTCTGAAATCACGACGATCTTGTAGACATAGCGATTCCCCGGCTCGATTGAATCCCGATAGATCACCTTGTCGCCCTCTATATCAACGACCTTTGATTCGGCAATATCAATATCAACCCTTTTTGTAAACCGAACCGGACAGTCCGGACACGGCTCTTCCGTAAGAGGCTCTGCAGCCTTAAAGAGTCTGAATCGTTTTTCTCCCTCCGGAATCGTCCAGGAGAGTCGAACCTGTTCCTGTATAACCTCTCCCTTCAGGTCCTTTACTGACTGCGGGACAATTGCCTTAGGCGGCACAGGCGGCCCTTTTTTACCGCAAGCCACTCCTCCGAGCAGGATAAAACAGATAAAAAGGCGTAATAATATTTTCACTTTAATCCCAGCTCGTCCTCCGCCGCCCTGATCGCCGCGGAGACATTTTCCCTGGCTGTGCCGCCTGTCGAAGTCCTCCGGTTGACCGCGGAATCCAACAACAGGACATCAAAGACACCTTCATCAATTGACGGAAAAAATCTTCTCATCTCTTCCAATGTCAATTCATGAAGCTCTTTTTTCTTTTCCAGGCAGTAGCCGACTGCTTCACCGACGATCCGGTGTGCGTCTCGAAACCCCGCCCCTTTGGTTACCAAATAATCGGCCAGGTCTGTCGCGTTCAGAAAACCACGGTTCGCCGCATCTTTCATCCGGTCCTGGTTGATCCCAAGTTGAGGGAGCAGTTTACCGTAAACCAAAAGACACCCCTTTAAGGTATCCACGGTGTCGAATAATGGTTCCTTGTCTTCCTGCATATCCCTATTATAGGCCAGGGGAAGAGACTTCATCATGGTCAATAAGGCTGTCAGACCGCCGAACACACGCCCTGCCCTCCCGCGGACCAGCTCGCAGACATCGGGATTCTTCTTCTGTGGCATGATACTGCTCCCTGTAGAAAAGGAGTCGGGCATCTCTATAAAACCGAATTCAGCCGAAGACCAGTATATAAGCTCTTCGGAAAGACGGCTCAAGTGGACCATGCAAATTGAAGCCGAAGCAAGAAATTCTATAATAAAATCTCTGTCACTCACAGCATCCAGGCTGTTTGCGGTTACCTTTGGAAAACCGAGGAGTTCCGCCGTATAATTCATATCGATCGGGAACGTAGTCCCGGCAAGGGCCGCGCTGCCGAGAGGAAGAACATTAATTCGCGCCAGCCCCTCTTTGAACCGAACGCTGTCCCGTTTGAACATTTCATAATAGGCCATGAAATGATGAGACAGAAGAATCGGCTGTGCTCGCTGCATATGGGTATAACCCGGCATTACAACATCAATATATTTCCCGGCAAGGCCTACAAGCTCCCTCCGGAGAATCGCCAGATAGCGTAAAATCTCCTTACATTCGTCCCGCAAATACATTCGCGTGTCAAGGGCCACCTGATCGTTTCGGCTCCTTGCGGTATGGAGTTTTTTTGCCACATCCCCCAGGTCGGCAACAAGACGGCTTTCAATGTTCATATGAACGTCTTCCAGGGCCTCGTCGAATTCAAACGCGCCCTGTTCTATCTCTTGCTTGATCTTGTTAAGTCCCTCGATCAGGATATCGGCTTCTTCCTCTGTAATGATCGATTGCCCGGCAAGCATCTTACAGTGTGCAATGCTTCCTTGAATGTCATACGCATAAAGCCGGCTGTCGGTCTTAACGGAAGCAGTAAATGCTTCTACACTCTTGTCGGTTGCTTCCTTAAATCTTCCGTCCCACAATTTAGCGGACATGCAATAGCCCCTTTACTATTTACCCCAAAACCTCTTTCTTAAACACTATATGAACCTATGAGCCATCAGCTATCAGCTAACTTTTTCCTCATCATCGCCTGTATTCGAAGTCGCAGGGCGTTCAAACGGATAAAACCTTCCGCGTCTTTCTGTTGATAAACCCGGTCTTCCTCAAAGGTGGCAAAATCAGTTCGGTAAAGAGACTGTTCGGACCGGCGCCCCACGACCCGGCAGTTCCCTTTGTACAGCTCCAGCCGCACACTTCCCGACACCGTCTTTTGTGTGGCATCGATCATTGTCTGCAATACCTCCATCTCAGGCGAAAACCAGAAACCGTAATAGATCAGTTCGGAATACTTGGGGATCAGCATGTCACGGATATGCATAACTTCCCGATCCATGGTGATCGACTCCAATGCCATGTGCGCAGCCCTTAATATAGTCCCGCCCGGGGTCTCGTAAACGCCGCGCGACTTCATCCCTACGAACCGGTTTTCAACCAGATCAAGCCGCCCTGCTCCGTGCTTCCCCCCCAGCCCATTTAATTCAGCAAGGAGTTTTGCCGGAGAAAGCTCCACACCGTTAACAGCCGTTGGATCCCCTTTTTCAAAGCTAATTATAACCTCCTCCGGTTCATCAGGGGCATCCTGAGGCGAAACCGTAAGCTGAACGATCGATTCCGGCGGCGATACCCAGGGGTCTTCCAGTGTCCCCCCTTCATAGCTTATATGAAGGAGATTACTGTCTGTGCTGTAAGGTTTCCGGGGAGTGACGGAAACAGGTATTCCATGGCTTCTGGCATACTCCATCAGGGCATGACGTGAGTTGAGCGCCCATTCGCGCCAGGGAGCAATAATCTTTATATTAGGATTTAAGGATAAATAACTCAGCTCAAACCGCACCTGATCGTTCCCTTTTCCGGTGGCTCCGTGGCTGACGGCATCGGCCCCCTCGGCCAAGGCGATTTCAATCTGGCGTTTTGCGATCAAAGGCCGGGCAAGAGATGTTCCCAGGAGATATTGCCCTTCATAGATAGCATTGGCCCTGAAAGCCGGAAAAACGTAATCCTTTACGAACTCTTCTTTAAGATCATCAACATATACCTTTTCAGCGCCGGTGTTGAGTGCCTTTTCCTCTATATAATCAAGTTCTTCCCCTTGACCTATGTCAGCGGAAAAGGTGATCACGGAACAATCATATGCCTCCTTAAGCCAGGCTAATATAACCGATGTATCAAGACCGCCTGAATAGGCCAGGACAACTTTTTTTATCCTATCTGCCACAGTTCCTCCGTAACCCATTGTCGATTGAAAATTGAAAATTGAGTTGTCTTCCACCAATTGTCAATCGACAATCGTCAATCCCTTAATCCGAATCAACCATCAATCGTTCAAGTATTGCTTTATGCATATAGAGTTTGTTTTCAGCCTGGTCCCATATAACGGATCTGGGGCCTTCCAGGACTTCATTGCTAATCTCCTCCCCACGGTGCGCGGGAAGACAGTGCATGACTATTGCGTCTTTTTTGGCTCTGTCGACCAGATTGTCATTCACCTGATAGGGCTGAAATATCCTTTTACGTGTCCCGTGTTCTTTCTCCTGACCCATGCTTGCCCAGACATCAGTATAAATAACATCCGCATCCTGGACCGCCTCAAAAGGATCGGAGAGCACCGAAATAGTCCCCTTTCCATGATCGATCGCCTTCCGGAGAATATCCTGGTTCGGTTCGTATCCCTCAGGCGTTGCAAGGACGATATGAAGCCCCAAAATAGCGGTTGCGTTGATCCACGAGTGGGCCACATTATTCCCGTCACCCACCCAGGCAATTTTAAGGCCGGTCAGCTTTCCTTTTTTTTCCAAAATCGTCTGAAGGTCGCTCAACACCTGGCATGGATGATACATGTCCGTAAGACCGTTAATGACCGGAATCGAAGAATTCAAAGCGAGTTTTTCTACAAGTTCTTGAGAATATGTCCTTACTACAATCCCGTCGAGGTATCCTGACAGCACACGAGCAGTATCGATGATTGGCTCATCACGGGTCATCTGCGTGTCTTTTGCGCTTAAAAAAGTGACCCCGCCCCCCAATTGTATCATTGCCACCTCAAAAGAGACCCGGGTCCTGGTAGATGGTTTATCAAAAATAATCCCGAGGGTCTTTCCCTGGAGGGGACGATACTGCACATCCGCGGAATTGCTTTTCTTAAATACCATGGAGCGTTCTATCAACTGCATAACATCTTCAGGCTCCAGATCCCAGAGTGTCAACACATCCTTTTTCAAATTATCTCATCTCCTGTGTTTCTATAGATTTTCAGATAAGTAATTCCGATTTCAATCTTCAATCAACAATCGACAATCTTCAATCCCACAGTATCCCGTCCAGTGCTTCTATCAGACGATCGATCTGCTCTTTTTCTATAATCAGGGGAGGAATAAAACGAAGTACATTTCCATGAGCACAATTGATTAAATACCCTTTTTTCAGGCACTCCTGTACGACCGGTGCGCCATCACGATCAATCTCCACACCGAGTAGCAGTCCTTTCCCGCGGACCTCCTTGATACATTCATGCTTTGCCTTCAATTGAAGGAGACCATTCTTAAAATAATCTCCTATTTCCTTACAATAGGCAATAATGCCTTGTTCTTCCAAGATAGTCACTACTGCCAATGCCGCCGAGGAAACCAGTGGCGTACCGCCAAAGGTAGACGCGTGCGATCCGGGCGTAAAAGAGGCCGCCACATTCTCTTTGGCAAGCATGGCCCCCATTGGAAGCCCGTTGGCTAAGGCCTTGGCAATTGTCATAATATCCGGTTCGATCTTGTAGTGCTCATAACCGAACAATGTGCCGGTCCGTCCCATCCCGGTCTGAACCTCATCGAGGATCAGTAATACCCCTTTTTCGTCACACAGTTTTCTAAGCATGGGGAGATAGTCCCCGGACGGCATCCGGACTCCGCCCTCGCCCTGGATCGGTTCCAGCATAACCGCACAGGTCATATCATCAATGGCATTTGCTACCGCGTCAATATCGTTAAAAGGGACATAGGTAAACCCGGCCAACAAAGGATCAAAGCCCCCATGGATCTTTGATTGCCCTGTAGCAGTGAGCGTTGCCATAGTCCTTCCGTGAAAAGAGCCCTTCATAGTAATGATCTTGTATCGATCGGAAGCGCCACTGTCCTTGAAAAACTTGCGCGCCAGTTTGATGGCCGCCTCATTTGCCTCTGCCCCGCTGTTGGCGAAAAAAACCTTGTCCGCGAAAGAATGGTTCACCATCCACTCCGCCAATTCCGTCTGAGGTTGGGTATAATAGAGGTTTGACACATGGATTAACTTTTCGGCCTGAGTATGTACTGCCTGTGTAATACTCGGATGGGCATGACCCAGGTTGCAAACCGCAATACCTGCAACAAAGTCTATGTATTCGTTTCCTTCTGCGTCCCAAACAATGCATCCCTTACCACGAACTAAAACTATTGGAGTACGTGCATAGGTATGCGCAATGACGCGTTCTGATCTTTCCATTAAAGATTTCATTGTACGATTTCCGTCCCTATCCCCTTGTCGGTAAATATCTCAAGCAAAACCGCATGCGGTATCCGTCCGTCGATAATGTGCACCTTTTCAACGCCCTCTTCGATCGCCTCCCGGCCGCATTTTGCCTTTGGGATCATTCCGTCCGAAATTACATCTTCCCTGAGCATCTTGGTGAGTCCTTTGAGATTCACCGACGCAACGACATTCCCTGAAGAGTCCTTGATCCCTTCGACATCGGTTAAGAGGATCAACTTTATCGCCTTAAGCGCTATAGCTATTTTGCCGGCCACCCAATCCGCGTTGATGTTGTATGTTTCCCCTGACTCGCCAACACCAACCGGAGCAATCACCGGAATAAAATCATCAGCCTTCAAGGTATTAATAATCTCCGGGTTAATGTCCGCTACTTCACCCACCATGCCTATATCAATAATTTCCGGAGGCTCGTTTTCCACGGGCGTTCTAACCACGTGAAGCTTTTTGGCCAAAACCAGCCCACCGTCTTTGCCGCTCAGACCGACCGCCTTCCCCCCTTGCTTATTGATCTGTGCCACTATTGATTTATTTACTTTTCCGCCCAGAACCATCTCTACAACATCCATGGTCGGTTCATCCGTAACGCGCATCCCTTCAACAAAGGAAGTGCCGATCCCCATCTTATCTAAAACGATCCCGATCTGTGGCCCCCCTCCGTGTACTACCACAGGATTTAACCCGATATATTTCATCAGGGTAACATCCTTGGCAAAGTCCTCCTTGAGTCGCTCTTCCACCATGGCATGACCGCCGTATTTTATGACAATCGTCTTGCCATAAAAACGACGGATATACGGAAGAGATTCAACCAGAACATCTGCTATGGAATAGTCTTTCTTCATTTTTTCCCTAAAGCCATCAAATTTAACCAGTGTCGATCCAGAAATGGTAGATTTTGTCCCAAGACAAGGCCGCACAAAGGTTTCTACCGGAAGCGTAGTCCCGCCAAGGCGGGACGGAGAACGCAGTATTGGGGCAAAATATGCCGTTTCTGGCTCGACACTACAATATATACCTGCTTAAATCCTCGTCTTCTTTTATATCCTTGAGCACTTCGTTTACATAACCGGCGTCAATGACAATCTTTTTTCCTTTTTCGAGATCCGGCGCTTCAAAGAGAATATCATCCAACAATCGTTCCACAACAGTATGGAGTCGCCGCGCCCCGATATTTTCCGTGCGCATGTTCACCTCTGCCGCGATCTCTGCGATAGTCTCTATGGCTTCGCTCTCAAAACTAAGCGGGATATCTTCTGTTGCAAGGAGCGCTTTGTACTGGATAATCAGTGCATTTTTCGGTTCTGTCAATATCTTTATAAATTCCTCCTTGCCGAGGGAATTGAGTTCCACCCGAATCGGAAACCTCCCCTGCAGTTCCGGTATCATATCAGATGGTTTAGTCATATGGAACGCCCCTGATGCGATAAAGAGTATATGATCCGTCTTAACCATCCCGTATTTTGTATTCACCGTGCACCCTTCCACCACGGGCAACAGATCTCTTTGCACCCCTTCTCTGGAGACATCCGGACCATGTCCTTCCTGTCTTGCACTGACCTTATCTATCTCGTCTAAGAAAATGATCCCTGTCTGCTCCGTTCTCGCGATGGCCCTCTTGACCACCGCATCCATATCAATAAGACGCTGGGCTTCCTCCTGCGCTAAAATCTCAAGGGCTTCCGGCACCTTTACTTTCCGTTTTTTTGTCTTTTTTGGAAAAAGTCCTCCGAACATATCCTTTACATTAACATCCATCTCCTCAAGCCCAACGCTTGAGAATATCTCCACCACAGGCGCAACACGATCCGTCACCTCCAGGTCTACATACCTACCGTCCAGTTTGCCGTCGCGAAGGAGGTTACGCAACTTTTCACGGGTATAAAGATCAAGGGTCATATCCCCTTTTTTCACGAGTTCAAGGGTCTTTTCCGGCTGTTCCACCTCCTCGATCGGTTCTTTCTCCTTTCGGGGCGGAAGCAAGATGTCCAACAACCGTTCTTCAGCAATCTGTTGGGCCTTTACCTTCACCCTTTCCTGCTCTTCCGCCTTGGTCATATTGACCGCGAGTTCAGTAAGGTCCCTGATCATCGACTCCACATCACGGCCTACGTATCCCACCTCGGTAAACTTTGACGCCTCTATTTTAAGAAAAGGGGAATCAGCCAATCTTGCAAGACGTCTTGCTATTTCTGTCTTACCCACTCCGGTTGGTCCAATCATAATAATATTCTTCGGAGCGATTTCATCCCGTAGGTCCTCAGGCACCTGCTGCCGGCGCCAACGGTTTCTCAATGCAATCGCTACGGATCTTTTAGCATCTTCCTGGCCGATAATATACTTATCCAGTTCGGAAACGATCTCTCGCGGTGTCAAATTTTGCATATACTTAAACATTCCTCCACCAATCGTTAATATTTTAGATTTAAACTTGATGATCTCGTAAAAAGTCTTTTGTGAACGACTTTAAGCATTTTGGGAGAAAAGCACTTGAGTCGTTCAGCGTTAAAAACGCTAACTGTTTGAGGGCGTTAGCCCAAGTTTTAGAATTTTAGCTGAACGCCTCCAGTGCGCCCAAAATGCTCTTGAAGTGAACAAAATGGACTTTTTACGAAGTCATCAAACTTGAAGGTTTCGTAAAAAGTCGTATTCAACGAATTTGTCATTTAAGATTTCTCCCCTCGGTCG
>JAUVFC010000131.1 GCA_030594505.1 Desulfobacterales bacterium | reverse complement strand
GCCTTGTCTTGGGACAAAATCTACCATTTCTGAACGGACACTGAATAATTTTTTGTATTTAAAGTAAAGGAGAATTTTGTTTATGTTTCCAACTGTTCTGGTCGTAGACGACGAGCCTTCCATTTTGCAGTCTCTAAGTGGCGTTCTTTCCGATGAAGGATATGAAGCGCTTACTGCCGCCAATGGATATGAAGCGCTTAAAATAATCGAGGAACAGTCGCCGGATCTGGTTTTGCTGGACATCTGGATGCCGGGGATCGATGGAATAGTGACACTTAAAGAGATCAAAAGAACCAGTCCGTTTCTCCAGGTAATCATTATTTCAGGACATGGAAATATTGAAACTGCCGTCAAGGCAACCAAGCTGGGCGCTTATGATTTCATTGAAAAGCCCCTTTCCATAGAAAAAGTAATAGTGGCCATTAGCAATGCCCTGAAATTCCGGCGTCTTGAAGAAGAAAACCGGCTTTTAAAGCGAAGGACTCTTGGAAAGAGCCGGATCACAGGGGGGAGCCCTTCGATCAAAGCGTTAAAACAACAAATAGCCGTTGTCGCTCCAACCGATGCATGGGTTTTGATTACCGGAGAAAACGGTACAGGCAAGGAATTAGTAGCACGCACTATCCATCAAATGAGTAATCGAGCGGAATACCCGCTTGTGGAGGTCAACTGTGCTGCAATTCCGGAGGAACTGATTGAAAGCGAACTGTTCGGTCATGAGAAAGGAGCTTTCACCAGCGCAAACAGCAAAAAACGAGGAAAGTTTGAGTTGGCCGACGGGGGGACCGTTTTCCTGGATGAAATTGGGGATATGGGCCTGAAAACACAGGCAAAAGCTTTGCGGATCTTGCAGGAGCAAAAATACGAACGGGTTGGGGGAACCCGAACACTTAAGGTGAATGTTCGGGTGATTGCGGCCAGCAATAAAAACCTGGAAGAAGAGATCGCAAAAGAAAATTTTCGTGAGGATCTCTACTTCCGGCTGAATATAGTCCCGATTGAGGTTCCCCCTCTCAGGAACCGTACAGAGGACATCCCTCTTCTTGTAGAAGAATTTTTAAACACATTCTCTAAAGATGACCGTCTGGAATCAAAAGAGATGACACCGGAAGCAATTCACTTGTTGCAGAACTATCACTGGCCCGGAAATGTCAGGGAGTTGAAAAATCTTCTGGAAAGATTAATAATAATGACTTCCGATAAAATCATCGATGTTAAAGACATCCCTGAGCCGTATGCGCAAACAAAAACCGCAAGGAAAGATTCTTCGCTTTTTCTGTCCGCATCACTGAAAGAAGCTAAAAAAGAGTTTGAAAAGATATACTTAATACGGAAGATTGAGGAAAACCGGGGGAATATTTCTCGGACCGCTGAAGCTATTGGAATCGAAAAGAGCCATCTCCACAAAAAGATAAAGGCGTACGGGATCAATTTGGTCGAGTAGTCAAGTGGTCGACAATTCCAGTTCTTTTTTAAGATTTTCATTTTCACTTTTCAGTTGAGCGTTTTCTTGCATCGCCTCCCTCAATCTGCCTGAAAAGACTTCGGCAAATATTCGGTAAATCACATAAAGGGCATTTATTGCATTCTCTTTTGCGATGCGATCCAGAATAGAGGCATCCATCCCAAGGCATTGGGTAGCGTCCTCATCAGCCACAATAGAGGCACATCTGGGAGACCCGTCAATTATTCCCATTTCACCAAAGATGTCTCCCTTGCTCGACAGGGTCCTCATGGCCTGGTCTCCCACAATTACGTCAACACTGCCGGACAACAGGAAATAGAGCCAACAATCGTATTCGCCTTCCCGGATAATCAATTCACCTTTTTCGTAGGAACGAAGTTTGCTTAACGTCAAAAAATCTCGAAGCTCTTTATCCGACAGAGCATCAAAAACCGATACGTCCCTCAGTCTTTCAAGGATCTCTTCGTTGTCTTTAAGAAACGATGTTTCTTTCATTATAGAAGCCCTCATTTTTATGGCAAGAAGATATGAGGCTGTCCGAGAATTCTGATCCTACTGCAAAAGAGTGAGAAACGGCGAAAATTTTGTCTCGTTCTCACTCTTTTTCGTTACGGACATAATTCTCGGACAGCCTCCCAGACAATAGCGGAAAGCTTGCCCCCGTTAATTCAAAAAATTGCACGGTTCATGTCGGCATGGCAACTCCCTAAAGCGCTATCGGGAATCTTCCGTTCTTTAAAATTGCCGCACGATATACAACACCCGCTCCTGTTCCAGGCCGGAGAGTTTGTATTTTTCCGCCTGGATCGTCAGGCGTTCCTGGTCGAGCCATGGTTTCAGTTCAGAAAGTTCGGCTGCGCCCGCAGGCCCCTTAAAGCCGATCCACGACCCGGTATTTTTTAAAAAAGGTTTTCCCATCTCAATAAAGGCCCTGAGAGAAGAAAATGCCCGGGAGAGCGCCGCATCGTAACAATGGAGCATATCGGGGTGACTTTTAGCGATATCTTCCGCTCGGCCTTCTACTGTATTTATTTCGGAAAGGTTTAGTATGCGGACAACATGTTTTTGGAAGTGTATCTTTTTTCGGGAAGAATCGAGGAGGGTCACCCGGAGATCGGGGCGGACGATTTTAAGGGGAATCCCGGGGAATCCGGCTCCGGAACCGAGGTCAAGAACAGAGGCCCCTTTCAACAGATATGGAGCCGGCGCAATAGAGTCGAGAAGGTGTTTGGTTAAGATTTCTTCTTCCAGGGTAATGGCTGTCAGGTTGATCTTTTTGTTCCACTCCTGAAGCTCATCCATATAAAGGAGGAAGCTAACTATCATGTCGTCGGAGAGATGGAGGCCAAAGCGCTCGGCCCCACTGCTGAGAATATCATGATACTTAACGGAGTTACGCATAATGTTTCACGTGAAACATTACTACTGCAAGGCTTGTTCGCTTTTGCATTTTTTTCCTCATGATTGTTTTTTACACTCTTTTCTCCTTTAAATGCCACGATCTTTTCGCTTTATTGTCCGGCCTTTTCTGCAATTGTTACAAAAACCAATTAATTGGTCAAGGGAAAACCATTTTTTATATCTCAAAAGGTTTTAGATCGCCTCGAAGGGGGGAATGGTAAGAATGCGGGGGGAATTATAATGTAAAATGGGGCTCTTGTGCCAGACTCGCCTCTCTTTTTCTTAAAGCTTGATTCACTTCGGAATAAAGCCGCTCAAGACTCTCTAAGGGTTTGGCAAGAAAACTATATGCACCGTTTAGCAAAGCTGTCTTTATGTTCTCATCGGTTACAAAGCCGGTCAAAATGATAACCTCAATTTGCGAGTCCAACTCCTTGGATTGCTTTAGCAATTCCAGTCCATTGATATCAGGCAACCGCAAATCTGTTACTACAACATCCACGTGCTCACTTTTGATCAAATCCAGGCCCTCGCGTCCGCTCATGGCTTTTGTTACCCGGAATCCTTTATGTTCCAACGCACGGGACAGCACATCAAGTACCGTGCCGTCATCATCAACAATAAGAATTTTTTCTGCCATATCCATAACCTCTCCCGTGTGATTTCATGATCACGCTATATGTCGCTTATTAGATTCCTTACGTCTTCCATAACAAACGGTTTTTTAATGATCCTTTCAATTCCCTGCTTTTTTAACTCACCAAGACTCTCTTCATCAGTCCATCCGGTTATTATGGCTATAGGGAGATCGGCTTTGGCTTCCCTGAGCCTGCGCGCAAGTTCAGTTCCGTTCATCTTAGGCATGGACCAATCCGCCAGCACGAGGTTGAAGGTTTTTTTGTCAAATAAATCGAGGGCCTCCTTGCCGCTGGAAACAGCGCTCACGTCGCAATTCAATTTTTGAAGCATTGTTTTCAGAACAAATCTTACCGAATCATCATCGTCCACCAGTAATACAGATTTGTGCATATCACTCGGCTGAGGCTTGCTTACAACCTTTTTCAGACGTGGGGGTGACGATATCGGCAAGTGAATGCGCACTTCCGTACCCTTCCAGGGCGTACTTTTGAGGGATAGTGTGCCACCGGCTTTATTGACAGTGCTGTAGGCAGCGGAAAGCCCCATGCCCACGCCTACCAAACCTTTTGTGGAATAGAGGGGATCGATTGCCGCCTCCAGGACTTTCTTGCTCATGCCGATCCCGGTATCTTTAAAGACAATCTCCACGCTATCCCGTGATTCAGCATCCTTTTTTACCATAGTCTCGGTGACGGTTATCTTGTGGTTATTTTGTTTCTCTTTTCCTCTCCATTGTGTCCGTGCCTCGATAGCCTCAATCGCATTGGTGAGGATGTTCGAAAAGGCTGTGCGATACTCAAAGAGGTTCCCCCTCAAGCTCGGGATGTCAACGGACTCAAATTCTATATCTATCTTTACGTTTTTCTTTGTCATCTCATCCCGCCACTTTGGTCGGGTTAGTTCGATTGCCTGTTCCAGCGCTTCATTAATGCCGACATACTGTGGCTTTGGTTCACCGTAGTCATCAGCCCTGGCCACAAACGATTGGATCTCGGTCACCAGGCGTGCCATTTTCTTTGCTGCCGCGTTTATCAGATCCAAGCGTTTCATGTGTTGCTTCTCAACAGTACCGTTCATGTGCGCTATTTGGATGTTTCCCATGATACTGGTCAAAAGGTTGTTGAAATTATGGGCAATATTTTTACACATAGCGCCCAGTATTCTGTACCGCTCAACTCGCAAAAGTTCTGATTCGAGTTCTTTTCGCTTTGCGATGTTTCTGACCGCTGCGCGATAGCGCACAATTTTCTGTTCGTTGTCATACATTGCATTGGCGCTGAGCAAAACGGGAATTTCACGTCCATTCTTAGCGAGGAGATTGAGTTCCAGGTTGGAAAGTTTACCGGAACTCCTCAACTGCTCATAATGAGTACTAAACAGTTCTTTGGAAGAGTCGGCAAGGATGCTATCCTTATATAATTTTCCTATCAGTTCTTCAGATCGGTAGCCGAGCATTTCGACAGCCGCAGTATTGAGTTCCAAAATAGTGCCGTCGGGCGCCAGCAGGTGATAGCCCACAGGGGCATTTTCGTAAAGATCACGGTAGGTCTCTTTCTCCTTTTCCGCTTCACTTAACTTCTCGGTGAGATGACAATTAATTTCTTCCAGACGATTCAACTTTTCTGTGAGATTGTGCAACCCTACCTCATAGTAATGTCTTTCCAACGAAGAAATAGACGTCTCGGCGGTAGCAGGAGAGTTAAGTGCTGATGCTCCCTTTGTTTCTATATCTTGTTCTGCTTTTACGTTATTATTGTCCATAAGGATCCCTTTTCATAGCAGATGATTTCTTCACCCCGTGGGAAGCCTGACGAAAAAAACACTTCCTTTCCCGTACTCACTTTCCACCCAGACTTTTCCACCACTGGCTTCAACAATATCTTTTACAATCACCAGCCCCAGCCCGGAACCGGGTGTTTCAGCTACGTTCCGAGACCGATAGAAAGGGGTGAAGAT
>JAUVFC010000045.1 GCA_030594505.1 Desulfobacterales bacterium | reverse complement strand
CCTCCTGCATCATGCGTCTCCTTGCCATCTGATACTGGACGCTTCTGATTCTTGATTTTACAGCGGGATCACCTTCAGTCTGCTTACGTTCCTCCTTCACCTCTTGTTTGGTCATTTTGAGTTTCTTTTCAAATTGCCATTTTTGAAAGGCATAATCGGCGATCGCCATGAAAATCATGGCGATAGTTGCCCGGATAAATATTTTTAAAATGATTTTCAGGATATAGAGCAATATAGACGCGACACTGGTATCAGCTATTGGGAGAAGATGTTTCAACTCATTTTTAACGGTCCAATACGCGACTACTCCGATAATGGTAATCTTTAATAAAGATTTGACCAGTTCATTCAGTGAGTTGAACCCAAAAAGTCTTTTCACCCCTTCGATAGGATTGAGCCTTGAAAACTTCGGCTGAAGGGCCTTTGTAGAAATCGTGAAACCTACCTGCATGAAATTCGAAAGGAGGGCTGCCACAAAAACCGCGACCATAACAGGAGAAACAATAAGGGCAAACTCCTCTATGACCTGATTTGCAATCCCTATACAGCGGGCCATGTTCATATCAAGGTCGGGTGTGCCTATCGTCAGAAAACTATTTTTCATAACCGCAAGCACGTTTGTATAGATAAAGCTCCCGAAAAGTAATAGGCTCATCATTCCAACAAACAGCACGCAGACAGAGGAAATTTCACGACTCTTTGCTACCTGACCCTCTTCTCTCGCCTTTGTCCTCTTTTTGGGGGTCGCTTTTTCAGTCTTTTCCTGAAAACTCTCTTCAGCCATAATCCTATGCCTTCATTAACCTCATAATATTAATCAACAACGTGTCAAAACTTCCCAGATATCCTTTTGTAATTCGGAGAATAATCTGCAACGAGAGCCCAAAAAAGATCAAACCGACTACAATTTTTAAAGGAAAGGCAACGATGAGAATGTTCATCTGGGGCGTAAACTTGGCGCATATTCCAAAGGCCGCGCTAACAAAAAGAAGGGCGGCAATGGCCGGCGCGCCTATTTTTATGGCCAATGAAAACATACGGGAAGCTGCGGCAATAACTGTTTGAAAAAGCCCCTGACTCAATCCAATAGAGCCAACGTTGATAATATCAAAGCTTTCCTTTAACCCATTAAGTAGAAGGTGGTGGCCGTTTAAAAGAAGAAACAGCAAAACAGCAAGCCAATAACCGAACTGGGCAATAATAGATGCCTGTGTCCCGGTCTGAGGATCCAGAACATTTATAATGGCAAATCCCATTTGAAACCCTATGAGTTGTCCCGCTAATTGAGCAGCAGTAAAAAACATCCGGATCATGAGCCCAATAATTATACCTATGATACACTCGGATAAGACAAGGTTAAGCCCTGACAAAAGGTTTTTCGGGAACAAATTAACATCGGGCTTCATTACGGAGAAAAGAATAACCGCAACGAAAAACGCCAGCCCCGCCTTGATCCGGGTCTGCACTATATTGCTGCCAAATATGGGCAGTAAAAACAGGACAATACTTACCCGTATTAAGATCAGGAGAAAGGCTTTAATATGTTCAGGAGAAATAGCTAACAGTTCCATAGTTACCTGATGTACATTGGCAGTTGTTCTATAATAGTCCTTGTATACGTCATCATTTTATTCAAAATCCATGGGAGAAAAAACAGAAGTCCTAATAAAACCACCAATATCTTGGGCACAAAAGTAAGCGTCATTTCCTGTATAGATGTCACAGACTGAAATATACTTACCGCCAAACCGACTATAAGTCCCAGGCCAAGCATCGGCATAGCAACCAGAATGGTCGTTTTTATAGCTTCTTGCGCGAATCCCACTAAAAATTCCGGAGTCATTTATCCCCCAAGAAAACCTTTGACTAATGAACCGACAATCAAATTCCACCCATCCACCAAAACAAAGAGCATTAATTTGAAAGGGAGTGAAATCATGATCGGCGGAAGCATCATCATACCCATTGAAAGAAGAATGCTTGCCACTACCATATCTATAATCAAAAATGGTATATACAACACAAACCCTATGATAAATGCCGTCTTCAATTCGCTTATAATAAAAGAAGGTATTAAAACAGTTGTAGGGATGTCGCCTGGATTGTTCGGTTTTTTTATTTCAGCCATCTGTAAAAAAAGCGCCAGGTCTGTTTTTCTTGTTTGTTTAAACATAAAATCCCGCACGGGATTTATCGCTTCTTTCAATGCCTTCTCTTGAGATATCTCCTCGGACATATACGGCTGGATAGCGTTTTTGTTAATTTTTTGCCAAACCGGCATCATTATAAAAAACGTAAGGAACAAAGACAGCCCTATAATGATCTGATTTGGCGGCATCTGATGTGTCCCCAAAGCTTGCCTGAGAAATGAAAAGGCAATAGCTAATCTTGTAAAGGACGTCATCATAATCAATATTGCCGGCGCCAGGGAAAGAATAGTTAAGAGCGCTACGATCTGAATAACAACGGAGACCTGCCCGGGGTTGTCGGCTTCTCCCAGCCCTATTTGGATAGTAGGAAACGGTACGGCTTCAGCACAAGGCGCCGCCGATATCAACAAAAAAACTATCAGAACAAATATGGCGGACAGCCACTTAGGGTTCATGAATACATCCCCCCATATCCACCGTATCCCCGGCCTGTTCCGGCACAGACTCGATTTTTGTCAAAAGTCGTATACTATCTTGTGAGACGCCTACCACCAGTTTCTCACCCATAACTTCTATCAACACAACACGCGCCTTCGGAGCCAAATGAAAAGAAGCGATCATTTTAATAAGTTTCTCATCACCCAGGGAATTCCTGAGGTAAAAAAAGCGTTTCATGAGATAAAGAATCAATATTAAAAGTCCGAGTACCACACACAACGTGGCAAATGTCTTCAGCGTCGCGCCTAAAAGATCGGGTTGTGAAGCAGCTAAAGTGTCGTTTAATACTTCGTTCATAATAAATTCCTATCTCAGAGACTTAATGCGCTCCATAGGGCTGACGATATCAGTCAACCTGATAGCAAATTTTTCGTTCATTACGACTACTTCCCCTCGGGCCACCAACTTATTGTTTGCAAGGATTTCCACAGGTTCGCCGGCAAGTTTGTCCAACTCGACCACGGAACCGGGCCCTAATTGCAGAAGGTCATCAATAAGAACCCTGGTTCGTCCCAATTCCACGGAAATTTCCAACGGAATATCAAGTATAAAATCAAGAGGGCGTGCTTCCACTTCCTGCGCTGGTTCTCCTTGCGATACACCCTGTCCGGACGCATCTGAATCCTCACCCTTGCCGCCGTCTCCAAGGGCCTCTTCCCATTCATTCATTTCATTGTTTTCTGCCATCATACTCTGCTCCTCAATATTCTTTCTTTTATCTTGATTGCCCTGCTGCTCTTTCGGAGTCCGGCAAAACCTTTAAATTTCGGCACTCCTTCAATAGTGACAAGCAGAGGAGATCTTATATCCCCGTGAAGATCGATTATATCGCCGACTTTCAGTTCCAAAAGTCTTCTCCCTGTTATCCTGGCGCTGCCCAGACGTACTGCCATGTTGACTACAGATTCTGCGATCCGTTTTTGGAGACGTCTCTTCCAGGCAATATCCACTCCGAGTTGATCACTCTGAAACCCCGCGCTCAGCTTTGCCCGCACAGGTTCAATAGTTGAATACGGTATACATATCACAACATTTCCGGTTGTATGTTCCAACTCCACGTCAAACCTGACAACTATTACCACATCATTCGCAGGAACAATTGTGGCAAATTGGGGGTTAATCTCCGAGCGGACAAAAACCGCTTTCACATCATGCACCTGCTCCCATGCCGATTCAAGATCCCTTAAACCCATTATGATGATTTTTTTTATCATCTTGTTTTCTATAGGAGTAAAATCTCGCCCCTCGATCCTGACATTGCTTGCCCCTGCTCCTCCGAGCAACGAATCTACCAGACTGTAAACCAGTCTGCTCTCTATAACGAATATGCCATATCCACGCAGTGGCTCCATGCGAAAAACATGAATGCTCGTAGGAACCGGAAGAGATCGACTAAATTCTCCAAATTTAATGATATCCGTAGCGGCGATACTTACATCCACTATCTTACGAATAGCGGATGAAAGACTTGACCTGAGACCCCTGGCAAATCGTTCATTAATTATTTCAAGGGTGGGCATTCTCCCTCGAACTGTTCGATCTTGACTGGCAAAATCGTACTTGGCTACCTCACCGGATTCTACGGGAATATCTGTCTCGGTCTCAACCTCTCCTCCGGATATTCCCTGCAGAAGGCTGTCAACCTCATCCTGTGATAAAATATTGCTCATCTGTCAGCCTCAAAAAATCATAAAATAGTCGCCTTCGGCGAGACTTGTAGCGCAGAGCTTTAGCTCTGCCATTATTCAGCAGGGCTGAAGCCCCGCGCTACGTTAAAAAAAAGGAAATGCCCATACAATCACGTTATGTTACTGTACTACAAACTCTGTAAAATAGAGCGCCTGGACTTTCCCTGTCTGAAGGACCTGGTTTATTCTAAATATCAATTCATTTCTAAGTTGAAATTTACCGTCTAACTGCTTTACATCCTCAAATTTTTTGCTGGTGAGAAGCAGTAATATGGTGTCCCGCAGTTGTGATTTCCGTCTTATCAGTTCCGCTGAAACCCCTTCGTTGGGAACTTCCAGCTCCATTTTCACCTTAAGATACCGTTTTCCACCTTTATCGAGCAAATTCACTATAAAAGGTTCCATCGGGCACATCATCCCTACTTCTGTTTCTTTTTCCTTATCCGCCTTATCTGCCTTGGTCTCAGTTGCAATATTTTCTTGGGAAGAAGAGGACTTGCTTTGTAAAACATAATACAGAGCAAAAAAAGCGCCTCCTCCCATTAATGCCAGGGCCAGAATGCCCACGACAATCCACTTCACAGGGAACATCGCTTTTGCCGGAGCTGCGGCCGTATTTTCTTTTTCTTCCTTTTCCATAGAATTTTCCTCCGTTTGTTTAATAATAAACGGTTAATTTTTGAATATTACTTCAACCCGTCTGTTTTTTTCTCTATTTCCCGGTGTGGTATTAGGGTATCGTGGTTGTGAGTCTCCGGCCCCGCCCACACTAAATCGTTCCGGAGATATTTCACGCCCTTGTAAAAAATAGTTTAGAAAACTCAAACCACGAAAGAACGAAAGTTCCCAGTTTGAACGATACTTACTGCTGTGAATAGATATATTATCGGTATGCCCGATAATGAGCATATCATTGGTCGTCATCTCTATGATCTCTCTAAGCCGTCTGAGAATCGGCAACATTTCAGGTTTGATATCTGCTTTCCCTGAGTCAAATAACATTGTTGCCTTAAACGATATAACCGTTCCTCGTGAATCATCGTAGACATTAATGTTCACCCCTAATTTTTCTATTGTCGCCCCGACGTCGGGATCTTCGGATTCAGAGAGCAAGCTCTTGAGTTTATTTCCGTCATCAAGCAATGCTACAGATTGACTTAGCGCAGTGGTTTGGATAATACTTGTAAAAGAACGGATATCTTTTTCATCCACAAGCTCAAGCGCACCCATTGCTCCCGTTAGGACACTAAACAGTTTTTTTATAGCAAGGTCATCCATTGATGACATTGACAGAAGCATTACAAAGAATGTTAAGAGAAGCATAAGAAGATCACCAAATGTCACCATCCAGGCATTCGGATCCATATCAGTCGCTTCACTTCTCTTTTTATTTCTTGCCATAAGCCGCCTACGGATTGTTGATTGGAGATTGTCGATTGAAAATTAATTCCAAACTCCAAAATCGAAACAATCATCAATCATCAATCGACAATCGACAATCTTCACCGTCAGTCAAAGATATCAAAAACAAATTTCTTGAACGTGAAAAACCTATCAGGTCTATTTTTGTAAAACCGGTTTACATGTCGCCATGCACCGGGGCTAATAACGATATCCACTCTCCTGTTTTGCCTTCTGGTCTCTCTTGTTACATTCATGATACGTGGTCGATATTCGCTGCAACCATAAGCTGCAACAGTTTTGGGGTCTACGTTTCCTCTTTCTATGAAATACCTGGCCACTGCCATGGCCTGGAAGCCGGAAAGCTTCCATCCGGCATCTTCGTCCTGTTCTAACATGGCCGTATGTCCTGCTATTTCCACGTTGCTATTGTCTCTCTTAATGATTCGACAAAGTGCATCTAAAACCGGAAAGGCGGATCTCTTTATTTTCAGCCCACCTTTATCAAAAAGTAATTCTTCCTGAATTGTAACAACGTTTTTCTGGTCATCCGACTCAATAGCGACCGTATCGATATCCTCCGGGACGGGTAATGACATAATCGTATCGACGTCGAATTGTCTCATGTTTATCGGAGCCGTGGGCGGCATTGTCTCCTTCCCTTCTCCTGTAAATACGGAGAGGCCGCCGGGAAGAATTCCGAAACTCCCGAGTAAAGACCCTAACGCCTTCATCTTCTTGGTTTGATCAACCACCGCATAGGTGTTGAGCAAAATAAAAAAGGCCAAAAGAATTATGAAAAGCGAGACAGTCAACATCTGATTTGTACCTGAAGGTCGTTCTGTGTCGCGCGTTCTTTTTTCTCTTCTTCCCATCTTGTGCACTCACCCAAAAATAATATCATTTAGAGACCTTTGCATAACTGCCATTATGAGCGCTATGCTTCACTGCGTGCCCGTGAGATGCAGTGTCAGGCTTCAAACTTTGCACGGAGTGAAGCGTCAGCGCTATCCTCAATCCGCCTGAGGCGGACCTCCGGTTAAAGTTTTCGCCTTCCTTGCCTGACAAAAAAATGTCGCGTTATGCAAAGGTCTCATTTAAAGAATGATTCTCTCATATTTGGCGGAATAAAAGCCTGTAGTTTTTGTTCCACGATTCGCGGATTGTCACCCCGTGCTATTGAAAGTATACCTTCGATCATCATCTCTTTTATCAAAACCTCTTCCCTGCTCCGGGTTTTCAATTTCCCGGCCATCGGCATACAAATAAGGTTGGCGATCAACGATCCGTAAAATGTGGTCAAGAGGGCCACTGCCATGGCAGGTCCGATTGTACTTGGATCATCCATTGATTGCAGCATCTGCACTAACCCTATCAGCGTTCCGATCATTCCGAGAGCAGGTGCAAAAGTCCCCATGGTGGTAAAGATTTCAGCTCCGAGCTGGTGTCTTCCCTGAATAAATTCGATTTCTGTTTCAAGCAGGTCTCTTATAGACTCCGGTTCGAGCCCATCTATGGATAGTTGAACTCCTTTCTTCAGAAATTCTTCATCAATGTTTTTCATTTCCGACTCCAAAGCCAATATCCCTTCACGCCTCGCCTTTGTCGCAAAATCGATAAATTTTTTGATTATATCCCGGACCGATTCCCTCTTTTTAAAAAACACGTTTTTTACGATCCGAACAAGCCCAAGGACTTCTTTTAAGGGATAGCTGACTAATGTAGCACCCGTGGTCCCCCCGACTACGATCATCACTGAGGGGATATTAACAAAGAGGGTGAGCCCTCCTCCCATGACGATAGCTATGATTACAAGGCCGAATGCGGAAAAAATTCCCAAAATGGTTGCTAAATCCATAAAAAATCCCTTCCCCCGGTTTGTTTGAAGATTATTTACGAGGTCGTCTTATTTCACTTTTGACTATGCAACAAAGCAACCTCTATGCCATGTTTTTTAATATCTCATGGTCGGGATACGTGGAATTTGCGGAAGAAAAAAAATGAGGCGGCCGCGGAAAATTATCTAAAGGGCAAAAATAACCGGCAGGCTTAACCTAATGAAAATATAGTAAATTTTATTTTTCTCATTCTAATGGCGCTTAATAAAAAACCATGCCACAACAATGAAACGTCTACTGAAAATTTTACAATATATTGTTTGTTGGCAGCTCTTCCCTTAATCTCGCGTCAAAGTTCAAAAGACACGTCAACCTATTGACGGTTAGAGAGTCGCACAGAAAGCAAGAAAGTTTCCATCCAGAAATGGTAGATTTTGTCTTGGGGCAAAAGATGCCATTTCTGGATGGAAACAAAAAAGGAGTGTCACGGCATGGTCAGCGCCGTGACTACTCCTCTTTTTCGGGTATGGGGGATGTTATCGTTTCAATTGGATCAATTCCGCCAACATCTGGTCGGTTACCGTGATAATCTTGGAATTCGCCTGGAACCCGCGCTGGGTGATAATCATCTTCACAAATTCGTTGGCGATATCCACGTTAGACTGCTCAAGAGAGTTGGGTGAAATCACCCCCAGGCCATTTGTCCCGGGTTTGCTGGTAATGGGGTCACCGCTGTGCCTTGTCTCACTGAAAAGGTTTCCACCTTCCTTGTGCAGGCCCTGAATGTTCTGAAACTTCGCCAGGGCCACCCTGTAAAGGGGGATGACCTGACCATTGGAGTATTGGCCCGTGATCATGCCGTTCGCGGCCACTGACAGCGTCTGCAGATCACCGGCGCCATAGCCGTTGGCCGACTGAAATGTGGTGGTGGAAGCCGATGAATACTGGGTCGTGGACAGGGAACCGTTAACCCAGCTACTGTTCGTGGTGTTATAGAAAGAACCAAAGTCGATTTCGACATCCATATCCGTGTTGGCGCCCCCAATGAAGTCCGCATTAAAGGTGAAGTAGCCGTTCGAGAGGTCGGCGGGTTCGCTTTTGGGTACCCAGCAGTTGGAGTTATGAACGTCATTGTCGCCGTAGCAGGCGACCGTGAAGGTGTCACCGGCAACAAGGGCTTCCCCGGCCACACCGAAATCGACTTGCAGACCCAGCAGACCTACAGCTTGAGGGGCGCCATCGAGCACGATGGTACCGTTATTGGTGCCGTCCGTCCAGTCCATTGAGGCGCCGGCGCCGATATTCCCGGCAGTATTTACCGTAAAGGTATAAGTCAATGTAGATGCTCCTGTGTAGGCGCCCGAGGCAACCGGTGTTGTAGGTCCGTACTGCGTTACCACCGGCGTACCTATTTCTGTCGTCGTGTTTGTCGGATCAAAAGCTGAAAAATCAATATCAAAAATTGCTCCGGATGCCGCATTAAAGGTTATGGTTCCTTTGCCCAGCATGCCAACGCCGGACTGATTACTGTCTATATCAGTCCTTTTGTCTTCACCGGGATTACAGGTCACGATATACTCATATGATGATGTCGTGTCACCCTTATCATAGTAAATGGTGACGTCATGGGTGGCTCCCAGAGAATCATACACTTTGATGGTGGTTTGATACTCGTACTCATCATTGCCGATGTATATACCGTTGGAATCGGCGCCATCCCATACATTCCCAAGGACTGCCGACTTGCTGATGGCATCGGCATCAAGGTTCGTAATCGCCGTTACCAGGTCGGTTTCTTTTGGTGATGATGTAAATGATTGGAGTTTGACGTCCGTAATCGACCCTGTATCTTCACCCGTATCCTGGTCGAGTTCCCATCCGCGAACAATATAGCCGGCCGGGTTGATAAAGTTGCCATCTTTGTCAAAGCGGAATTCGCCGGATCGTGTGTAGTACTCATGCTCGACATTATTAGGATCCCGAACCACAAAGAATCCCTCTCCTCCTATGGCCAGGTCTGTGGTAGAGCCGGTAGACTCAAAAGTTCCCTGGGCAAAACTGCTGCAAATGTCCGCAAGAGACGTGCCGCATCCTACCTGGGCGCTGCCTGCCGTGGTGGCCACGGTCTGACTCATGACATCCTGAAAAGTGACCCTGCTGGACTTAAAACCGACCGTGTTCACGTTGGCAATATTGTCACCGATAACGGTCATGGCATTGCCAAGGGTATTTAGTCCGCTGATGCCTGAAAAGAGTGAACTTGATAGCGACATATTATATTCCTCCTCTGTTTTTGGTCATTTGTCATTGGTTATTAGTCATTCGTTATTTTGCATTTTACTGCTTACTGCTTACTCCTTACTGCCTACTGTTCACTCCTGCTGAGCTGCCACTGTTTTATTGACCTCTATAATATTGTCTGCTTCAATCAACCTGTTTCCTGCAGTGGACGATCCAATTATCAAAAAGGCTTTTTCATTATTGTAAGTCACGCCTGTAACCT
>JAUVFC010000133.1 GCA_030594505.1 Desulfobacterales bacterium | reverse complement strand
GTCCCGAAACTCCTCCCGATTGAGTTATTTGAGTATTTAAGGACGTCCCCCTCACTCCCAATTTGTCAAGAATGTCCCGGATTTCTGATACGAACCCTCCTTGCTCCCTATCAAACATTATTTGCCTGTCCCCTTTTCTTTTTTATGCATTTCTCTATCAAACAAATTTAAAAGAATTGCATAATTTTAGACCGTCCCGAACTACTCTTCCTAATTACCCCTCTGCTTTTTCGAGAAACAACCTGACGGTCCTTCGTATCTCTTCAGGCTCCCGGGCCATAGCCTTGTCAAGTCCAATCTCAATAGATGCAAGAGACAGTCTTATTAATCTCAATAATTCTAAAATATCTGAAGAGCTTGTTTTTTCAACTTCAGCCAACACAGATTTGGCCTGGGCGTAATCCTTTTTCATTCTTGCCTGTTGTATAATACTTATGCCAAATATCAGTAGCCCCTTTTTCATTGCTTCATTAACCGCGGGATCATCGGGGTATTTTTCCGTAAGCGCTCTAATCTCCTCAAGCAGGCTGTCCCTTCTTGAAAGTTCATTCTCTTCCTTGGCATCAATCATGGTATTGAACAGTCCCCTGGCCAACTGTTCTCGTACCGCGGGATCATCGGGGTATTTTTCGCTAAGCGCTCTGATCTCGTCAAGCAGGCTGTCCCTTCTTGAAAGATCATCCTCTTCCTTGGCATCAATCATGGTATTGAACAGTCCCCTGGCCAACTGTTCTCGTACCGCGGGATCATCGGGGTATTTTTCCGTAAGCGCTCTAATCTCCTCAAGCAGGCTGTCCCTTCTTGAAAGATCATTTTCTTTACTGGCACGATTAAGAGTAATGAAAAGCCCGATTGCAAACTGTTTCTGAATTTCGATATTGTCGGGATGATTTTCGGCAAGAGAACGAAGGGATTCAATTGATTTGTCCACCAAACCGGAATCTTTGAAGTCGAGTTTACCAAGCGCAATAATTTTTTCTTGCATAAATTCACGGCCTGAGTGTTCGTACGCGGCATCCATCAGCCTTTTTCGAGACAAAAGCGCATTGTTTAGCGCATCATCTCCATAGCCCTTTTCCACTTCCAATGAAAGACTGCGGCGTTCGGCGACTATTTCATCGAGTGAGAACAACAGAGCCACAATTTCGGCGAGCAAAACATACAGCGCCTGCTCGGATGGGATGAAACGGAAACGGGTCCAGACGCGGTAGAGCGGTTCAGTAATATCCCAGGTAACTGCCTTTCCGCCCGGTCTGCCGCGTTGCTTTTCAACCAGCGCCCGCTCATTCAGGCGGCCGAGTAATTCGGCAACCTCATTAGTCGGAACGCCGTACATCTTTTCAGACAATTCCGTGGGCTGAAGAGGCCCTCTCGCCATTGCCAGGGTATGCAAAAGGTCCAGTTCCGATTCAGGGATCAGGCGGGGGTCCAATCGCTGCTGAAAATAGGGGGTCATTTCGTCGAGAAACCCGTTTAAGGTATCTATCACCCGCCTTACGTCGGTTTCAACTATGACATCATACATTTGATGCGCGTATCTCGGCAGACCGCCGGTAATCGCCAAAAGCCCCCTTAATTTGGGCCTTTTTTTGGAAAATCGTGTATTAAGCCTGGCAATCCGGGCATTACGCTCCCGGTCCGCACCTGGGTGGTGAACTTCCTCATTCAGCCTGCGTTCAATGATATCCAGCACTTCATCGTTTTTCAGCTCTTTCAGCCTATGGGCTCGGAAGAAATCAAAAAAAGGGGCATTCGGGTCGCCCACAGCGCCGAACATAGTCGGCGCGGCCGCTATGAGGATCATGTGCTTTGTATTTTGGAGGTTTCGGCGAAGGGCCCAATGCTCGTCAATACGACCCTTTCGTCTGCCGCGGGCGCCCAGGTAAAGCAGGAGATCGAGATTTTCAACCACCGGCACAAGGATACGGTCAAGGGCCTTTGCTGCGTTTGACAGGGCTTCCGCCGCGATATCGAGCCGCTCAAGAGGTTTTCGTATCGCTTTTGCCCTTGAAGTTGCGGAAAGGCACAGGGGAAGAGCATTTCTATATTTTTCGACCATGTCGTCCGGCGGACCTTCCTTGAGTTTATCGGCGAGCCGCTCTAAAATTTTAAGAAACAGATCAGCAGGAGAACGAAGAGGAGTTTCCTCTGCCATGACAATAGGAAAATACGCATTGCTCAGGTCCGGATCATCGGGAATTGATAATCCTGTTAAAATCCGTAATAGGTGGGTTTTACCGGAACCACGCGGCCCGATAATCAGATGGTGCTGGTGGTTCTTCTGATTTATTTCCGATCTGAGGGATAGCACAAGCTGGTCAAGGACAGCGAGGCGGTCTTTTCCGCATGTGAGCCTCTTTAACAGTTGAGCTGAGTCGCGGTGGGGATTGTAGGTCAAAATCTTCATTATTCGGCCCCCTGTGTCAACCATGGCTCGCCCAGTCGCCAGCGGTCGGCCAGCACCTTTGAGCGCATACGGTATGAACCTTCGGACTTAACAAGATCATAATCCTCTTCAAGGCAGGTTATGAGCTTTTCATATTCACATTCCTGTGTAAATATGGCGCGTAATTCTTTTTCTGGAAAAGGTTCCGGAAAACCGCAGGACAGTGCCCTTAATACGGCAGATGCGCATGGCCGGCACGGCTTTGGATAGGCCTTTTCCCTCAGCAGAAAATCACGAAAAAATATATTTCCCGGAGGCCCCAGCAGCCGGTCGTAATATGCGTTTTCAACATCACTTTCCCGGAGCTTTTTTCTGGTTCCGGCCTCTGCCGATGTTTCATGGGCCAAGGCGTGGATAAAGTAGGGTATGGAGTCTTTTTTTCCAGTGAGCGTGACAACTTGGTCAATAACCGGCAAGCCGGGCAGCTTTCCCATGCCGTAAAACAGCTCTTCCGCCAGTATGCGGGCGTCCTGTTCGTTTATGGGCGGAATATCCACGGATTCAAGATCGTTAAAAAACTCCTTAAGACCGTAAAATTCAATGTAAGTAGTCAAACCTGAACTGCCTGCGAAAATACACGGAAGCGGTGTCTTATCTCTCGTTCGGATTTCCTTTAGTATTTTGAGCAAATCTTCCAGTTGTTCTTCGTTTTTTTCCCACATCTCCCTTAAAAAAACACTGAATTCATCTATAAGCAGAACTATCCCGCCATCGGCCAGGGCCGTAAAGGTACTCATAATCATCCTGTTTATGCTTACGGATTTGTCCTGAATCAGGTCATTAAACGCATCATTAAAGGTCTCGGCATACGCTGAATTTTCAGGACCGGGCCAGGACCTGTATTCCTTTAATCCGGCAAGACAGTTGTAACCTAATTTGTGCCTCATGGCTCCCCGGAGCAGGGCTTTTAAAAATCCGGTCATGGAGCCCACATCACTTATCTCTATAAAGACTGCGTTTTCACAATCATCCTTCAAACGGGTTAAAAGGCTAGTTTTACCGTAGCGCCGGGGCGCGCGCAGGTGGCATGAAATCCCGCTGTTTATCTTTTCTAAAATCTCGGAAACCTTTTGTTCCCTGTCTATCAGATCAGGGCCTCTCACGGGAACGCCGGGACGAGGCAAAAACTTGTGGAGTTCCTTTCCGCTGAGCATCCTCAGAATATGCCTCTTGAATCGTTCAAGGTTACAGGTGCCATCCGCCCACAAGTAATCGCTCAGCGGTTTCGGGTCTGTGTCTGCCGGCTGTGATACAAGCATTTCAGTGCGAAGCCGGAGACCTTCAGGTAATTCTAAATCGCGCGCGGCATCTGTAAGATCTTTGATTCGGTCGCCTGGCGAAATGCCGTATTCCTGCGGAAGCTGGACCGCAAGACCGCCTTTCTTTTCTTTTTTGTTGTCGATCCAATAAACTTCAAAATATATGTTATTCGCCATTATTCTTCTCTTTCAAAAAGGTTGTCCAGTTACGATCAGCCTGCTGGTCCACCAGATGAAGTGTTTCAGCGCAGGCAAAGTCATTGACCTTCAGTTCCGTGCTGAGATCTTTCCTTTCCCGGAGCCATTCATAGATGGGATGATTGCGCCTATCCCAGACATGCTGCAGAAGGGTCATAATCTGGACTTCAAAACCAAATGCAGTATTGTGCTCAATAGGTATAGTAACGGAGAACTGGCGCGCCCGATGCCCCTTGAGACCGTCGCGAATGTCCGTATCAAAGATAAAATCTTTGATTCCTTTAGGGCATTCGTACTTGTCAAGAAATTTATCATTTGTAAACAAGGCTTTCCGCAAGTAAACGGCATCCCGGTTAAAGGTACAGACAATACGCACACGGCCGAGATCTGACAATTTGCAAATGCGTTTTTCCAGCTCTTCTTTTGTTACGCGTGCCGGTTGCTTCTTTTCAAAAAAATCCCTCGCAAGCTTTGAACAGATACTGGAAACTGATTTAAGGGGGTTTTCGTCACCAAATAGGTTCCAAAAGTCCCTTGGGCTTTTTTCATTTTTGGTACAGCTTGTTTCTTCATCGTCAAGCTTTTTGCTCAGTTCGGAGACAATGTCCGCAGCCCCGGGTCGTACACGCTCTCTGATTGTCTCGCACCAGTCTTCAAAAGCATTGTAATCAGGCAAATCGCGAGGAAAGATTTGTTTTATTATTTCGTTGATCTCGTTCATGATTTTTAGCCATATCATGCCAACATGTCTGTTGTCAACTGTTTTGCTGATAAACATATTATGTATGATATTAAGTTGTTATAAATATCAATGATTTTGTTGTCAACAAATATGTTGTGTTGCTGTGTGGAACTGGTTGTAAAATTGGAGAATTGAGAATTGGGGTCAGATAGAATTGGGGGCGGGCCGAAAGCGCCGGGATAAAACCGGCATAGAGTAGGGGATGAAAGAGCCCTACATGAAAGGAGGAGCTGCTCCATCATGGCCCCGAGTCATGCGCGGGTGGCCGCGAGGCTGCGCGTGAAGCGTTGACAGGGGAAAGCGTAGGCCAGCTATTGAGCTCCGAAATCACCCTTCCGGGGTGCCGACCTACTGGTCCGAAAGGTAAGGCAATACGGTGATCGGCGTTACCCAGCGAGTCGCCCACCGGCCCCGCGGAGTCTAAGAACCTGTGCATGCGTGGACGCTCTATGCTCGAGAACCGGGAGATCTCATTGGTATCCGTCAGGGGCAACAGACGGGCGGATCGGTCAGGGAAGGCCCGTGGCCATAATCCTGACATGCACGCTAATGAGAAGTCAGACATCGTAATTGTACCGAAGAAGGCGTCGAACAATATTGGGTAAGCAATAGCGGAGGCGCTGGAGGGAAGGCCGATGACCAAGGGAAATTCTGAAAAGCTGACTGCGACCTGCACGCGGAGGCAGGGGGAAGCATTGAACAGACTCGACAGAATACGTGAAGCAGCAAGAAGGGATAAAAACCTC
>JAUVFC010000128.1 GCA_030594505.1 Desulfobacterales bacterium | reverse complement strand
TCGTTACGGACATAATTCTCGGACAGCCTTCTATAGACTCCGGTTCCTTCTCAGAAAAATTATCTTTCTAACATTATCGGAAAAGTGCTATATTAAATTTATAATTGTTTATTTCACCGCAAAGAACGGCATATAAAATAAAAAGAATTATTAATAGTCCTTACAACTTTGCGCCCTTTGCGTCTTTGCGGTGAATCATTACAATCAAACTTTCTAACAACTACTTTAAGGAGGCTCGAGATGGAATTTGAAAAATTTATACCGGAAAAAGTTAAGAAAAGATTCCCGAACATAAAGACGCCTCTTATAAACGGCAGGCCGTTGATCAAAACCGCCAAACAGAACAATGCCATGATTATGGCCTGCAACTGCCGGTGCAGGCTCCCCGTGGAGGGGATTGCCCGCGCCTCCATGGCCACGGGCGCGCCGGTCATGTATGAAATCGCAAAATCAGAATTGGGCTACACGGAATTTACCCCCGCAACGTTTGTCGAGCATATTGTTTCCGTAAATGAAGCGATCGGCAATACTACTGTCCCGTTCAGCGTCCACGCAGATCATCTTACCGTAAAAAATCCCGATCAGGTGGAGGAGGTCCGAAACCTTATTGCCGAGGAATTAGATGCCGGTTTTACCTCCTTTGCCATTGATGCCTCACATATGGAAAACGAGCTGAACCTTAAAGCAACCAAAGACCTGGCACAAGCTGTTCAGGATGCCGGCTACTGCCTGGAAGTAGAACTTGGGGAAATCGGGGCGAAAAAAGGGAGCACCGAAGGCTTTACACAGCCGGATGAGGCCGCATGGTTTATTGGCGCACTGAATGAGGCGGGAATCCGTCCTGATCTTTTGGCGATCAACAACGGGTCGATTCACGGCACCTATTTCGGGGCAGCCCACGAAGGGATACAGCTCGATCTGACCAGGGATATCTGGGATGCGATTCAGCCGTGGGACCTGGATATTGCCCAGCACGGTATTACAGGAACTTCCCTTGGGAAGATTCGCCAGTTTATTAATTATGGGATACGCAAGGGAAACGTAGGCACCTTTTGGCAGAATATTTCCTTTGGAATCGCCATGAACGAAAACGGAAACGCTTTAACCACGCCTGACAAGGGGTACATAACCCGTTCTTACCGTGGAATTCCTGATTCCCTCTGGCAGGAAATGTGGAAATGGGCTGTAGAGAAAGGAAATATCGGCGGGAATATCAAAAAGGCCAACAAGGTGTTTGCAGATAAGCTGAACAACATAGACCGTGTTTATACGGATCGAATTACGGCCCAGGGTTACGAGGAGGCAGCAAAACTGTTTGAGGCTACCAATTCGATCGGCCTTGCCCCAAAGGTTTGGGATTACTTAAAAACAGGCTCCTGAACAGAAAGGGGACCTGCCCGAAATCGGTATGATCGAACTCGTTGACGTTCATAAGTCGTTTAATGGTCAAAAGATTCTTGATGGCGTCGATTTATCGATAGAGGCCGGAAAGATTACGGTTATCATCGGCAAAAGCGGCGAAGGCAAAAGTGTTCTGCTCAAACACATAATAGGCCTGCTAAAACCGGACACGGGCCAAATTCTTATAAATGGTGTTGATATTACAATGCTCAATGACCGCCAGCTGAATGAGGTAAGGAAATCTTTCGGCATGCTGTTTCAGGACGCCGCCCTTTTTGATTCCATGAATGTAGGGGAAAATGTTGCCTTTCCTCTGAAAGAACATACCCTGTTAAAACCAACGATTATCTCCGAGATTGTGGAACAAAAGTTGCGCCAGGTAGACTTGAGGAATGTGAGCCACAAACTCCCTTCCGAGTTGAGCGGTGGTATGCGCAAACGGGTTGGATTGGCCCGCGCGATTGTCTTAGATCCAAAGATCATTCTGTTCGATGAGCCAACCACTGGTTTGGATCCTATAATGGCCGATGACATAGATACTTTAATTGTGGAGACTCAAAGGCTAACCGGCGCAACGTGTGTGGTGATCAGTCATGATATAAAAGGAACCTTTAAGATTGCCCACAAAATTGCTATGCTTTACGAAGGAAGAATCGTTGAGGCTGGAACGCCTGAGGCGGTTAAATCTTCTGATAATTCTGTTGTACAACAGTTTATCCGGGGGCAGGCGATATCACAAGGTCCGGTTGAGGTTGTGTAAGAATGCCCAAACTAAGCCCTGAGATCAAGGTAGGCATTTTCGTTTTTATCGGTATAATGATATTAGGTTACATGTCGATGCGTGTCGGCAAATTTGAATTCGGCAGGAAGAGGGGTTACGAATTACATGTCTATTTTGATTCCGCCGCAGGGCTTGCCAAGGATGCCGCGGTACAGATTGCAGGCGTTGAAGTGGGAAGGGTAAAGGCTATAGCGCTCGACAGGAGCAAGGCAAAGGTTACCCTCCTTATTGGACATGGTATAGAAATAGGGAGGGATGTGAAAGCTGCTGTTCGGACCAAAGGGATGCTGGGAGACACATACGTAGAACTCATATTGGGCCCCCAGAAGATGCCTCTGCTGAAAGGCGGGGACCAGATCGTCAGGACAACCGCTGCTGTCGATGTTGACAGGCTGTTAAACCAACTCTCTGAAATAGGAGAAGATGTAAAAAAGGTAAGTACGTCCATTGCGGGGGCCATTGGCGGTGAAAAAGGGAAGAGGTCTCTTCAAATTATTGTGGATAATCTGCGGGAACTCACGACGGCGCTTAACCGTACCGTTCAGGACAACAATCAGAATATCAAAGAGATGATTGCCAATTTAACCCGATTTTCAAGAAATCTCGAAGAAGTTATAATCGCTGTCAAAGAGATTACCGCCAAAGTCAACAAAGGCGAAGGGACTATCGGAAAACTGGTCAATAAAGATGACACGATTGAAAGGCTGAACGATTCCCTGGGCTCGCTAAAAGAGATTTCCAATAAAATCAACAAAGGCGAAGGGACTATCGGAAAACTGGTCAATGAAGATGAGACCGTAAAAAATCTCAATGATACGCTGACCAGCATTAATGACTATTTACAAAAACAAGACACTTTTAGGACCTTTGTTGACTATCGGGGAGAATACCTTTTTGACAGCGAGGATGTAAAATCATATCTTTCCCTTAAGATTCAGCCCAAAGAGGATAAATATTATCTCTTACAGATAGTGGATGATCCCGCCGGGAAGACGACCACAACAACGACAGAAATCACAGAAACTAGTCCCCCAAGTACTAATACTATAGTGGAAGAAAAGACGGAAGAAGACGCCCTTAAGTTCTCCGCTCAGATAGCAAAACGTTATTATGATCTAACGCTGCGCGGGGGAATAGTTGAATCGACCGGTGGTTTCGGGTTGGACTACCACTTTTTCAAAGATCGACTTATATTCTCTTTTGACGCCTTTGACTTTGATTCCGAAAAAAATCCTCACCTGAAATTTAAGACAGAGTTTTCTCCAATTCGTCATCTTTATCTCACGGGCGGTTTTGACGATTTTATCAGCGATGAAGGAGATGAATCCGTATTTTTTGGGGCCGGCATCCGGTTCTCAGATGAGGACCTGAAGACACTTCTTTCGAATGTACAGGTCCAGTAGGGGATTGAAGAGCTTAACAAAACAATAAGAGCAATCGCAGGACTGTTACGATGAGAAATCAGCTATACAAATTAATAATCAATGGTGTAACCAATTATTGCTATAAAAATTGCCTGGACTATTTTTCGCATAACTCCACTATCCTGGACGTGGGAATCGGCAATGGATTGATGATGGAAAAATACCATCCCCTGATTAAATCCAAGGGCTTAAAAATATATGGAATTGATATCAATAAAAATTATCTGAATCACTGTGAACACCTCATTAGAACGTACCACCTTGAGAATCACATAGAAATTTACCGTAAGCCTGTACAGGCTTACGAACCGGTGAAAAAAGAATGTTTCGATTTTATTCTTTTCAGTATGAGTTTCATGCTCTTCAATGACCAACAGTCGGTTCTGGATCGAATCAAAAACTGGCTTAAACCTGATGGGGAGATTGTCTTTTTTCAGACCATGTACAAAGAGAGATCCCGGTTAATGGAGTTCATCAAGCCGAAACTGAAATATATTACAACCATCGATTTTGGCAAGGTAACCTATGAAAAAGATTTTTTTGCTCTCTTAGATAAAAAAAAACTATCAATTTCAGAAGACAGGTTGATAAAAAGGGAATGGTTCAAGGGCGAATATCGGATGGTTGCAACGTCCATCAAGGCCTTAGATGGGCATTTCGTGGGTAAAGGCATGAATGACGTCGTAAAAAGTCATCAATATTCAATCGACAATAGTCAATAATTCCAGAGGTTGTCCATGCCGTATAGTTTTATCTATCTTCCTATTCTCGCTTATCTCCTGGGCTCGATTCCCTTTGGGGTTCTATTGACCCGATATTTCGGCGCCGTCAATATTCGAAACAGTGGCAGCCGAAACATAGGCGCCACCAATGTTGCGCGCCTGGCAGGGATGAAACTCGGGGTCCTTACATTGGCCGGAGATGCATTAAAGGGCGCCATTCCCGTATGTCTTGCCCTTAGCTCGGCAGATCAATACGGGGGATGGGAAAAAGAGGCCTATGTGAGCCTGGTTGCTTTGTCTGCCTTTTTCGGGCACATATTTTCCATATTCCTGAATTTTGAGGGAGGAAAAGGTGCGGCTACTGCTGCAGGCTGTATGGCGGTGATCGCGCCGATCCCCCTGATCATATCCCTCGTCGGATTTATCGGAGCGGTATATCGCTGGCAATACGTGTCAGCAGGCTCCTTGACCGGAGCGACTCTTCTCCCTATCTCTGTCTGGCTCTTTATGGACTCGATCTTTTATCTAATCTTAGCCCTAATTATGTCCGCCTTTATCTTTTATCAGTTTCGGGGCAACATCAGGCGGTTGTTGACAGGAACCGAATTGCGGTTCAAGTCTTAGCGGGTATTGTCCAAGTCCTCATAAAGTAAGATATAGACCTTTTTAGTGCCTGCAAGATTGACTACGCCGAACTTGACACGCCGGGATGCTTACAGACAAGGGGCGAAACGAGTTGAAAAGGACTTGTCGGCATGGCAAGAAGCCAGCCATAGTATTAAGAATAATGAAACCCCATTTCTTCAGTGATATGAAGGATGGGGTTTTTTGTTGTGGGAATGGGACGGCAACTTCGCCGGATACTGGCCGATCACAAAGATCTTGAACGCAAGCCGGTGGCTTTAGAAAAGAAATACGATGAAGAATTCAAAGTAGTCTTTGATGCCATACGTGAACTTATGACGCCGCCCGAGAAGCCGACACGCAAGATTGGTTTTGATATCAAGGAACGCCGGGCATCTTATGGCAAGGGTACAAAGAAAAAAAAGAAAAAAGTATGACCTGATCTGTCACAGTGTCATGTTATAAGAACAACAATTAAACCAATGAGCCGGGGCCGAAGCTGCTCTTCGGAACAGGTTTATGATAACCACCTAATTCAAATAAGGAAATTCCTGTACAGTCAAATTAACTCTCACCAAAACCGTTTTGGGGTGTGTAGTATGCGGGGTGACCAGTTAGCCAGACAATGGCGTATTTTGCGCACCATTGAGTCGCGAGCACATGGCGCCACTGTGGTTGAACTTGCCGAACAAGAAGACTG
>JAUVFC010000218.1 GCA_030594505.1 Desulfobacterales bacterium | reverse complement strand
GAGTTTGATTTTTAGTAACACAAGCTTGATGACTTCGTAAAAAGTCTTTTGTGAACGACTTTGAGCATTTTGGAAGAAAAGCACTTGTGATGGTCAGCGTTAAAAAATGCTAACTGTTTGAGGGCGTTAGCCCGAGTTTTAGCATTTTAGCTGAACGTCTCAAGTGCGCCCAAAATGCTCATGAAGTGAACAAAATGGACTTTTTACGAAGTCATCATTAATGGGGCTTGTATTCCCTGTTAAAATTTTTAATAGTTATATACGGCTTTAGTTGCTCTAATTTTTTCTTCCCTATCCCACGGACCTTAAGAATATCTTCCGGGGTCTTAATAGGCCCGTGTTCCTTTCTGAATCGAATGATACGTTCGGCTAAGTGTCTACCCACTCCGGGAAGGACATCTAATCTTTCTGAATCAGCGCTATTTATATCCAATGGGATGCCGAGCGCCACCTGTCTGGCCGCGTCCATCTCTGCAATTATGATCCCTGCTTCATCAGGATTCTTCTTTACTACAGTTAATCGATCACCCTTTTCCAGGATCGGCATCGCGGCTGACAGGGATTCAAGAACCAATCCCCCGGCGATACCGCCCCCCTCTTGTATGGCTTCAACGCAGGAAGGATTCTTATCAAACGAATAGACACCCGGTCTCTTTGCCATACCCTGGACCTCGATAAATACCTCACGAACCTGTTCGCCCTGTTCAGCGCCTGTCTTGTCCTGTAAAAAAGACAAAAGACCGCTAAACGGTCTCACACAATAGCCCATTATAATGAGGAGACCGATGAGAAAGGCTACGGCCTGCTGGTCTCTGTCAAAGGATCTCAAAACGGACCTTTCAATTGACGATTGAGATTGATTAAAAATGCCTATTCATATGTTTGATAATTTCATTAAAAGTCTTGATCATTTTGTAAGGGTGGGGGCCTTTAGCAAAAAGTAACCAAAGGTAAGCTCATCAAATATTCTTTACGAAACCATCCAATCTTCAGATTTCACTCATTACTCATCAATCTTCAATCGTCAATCCGCTTTATCCAACTCAAAAACATCATGCAGCACGCGAATGGCGAGCTCAGTGTATTTTTCTTCAATAACACAGGAAACCTTGATTTCAGATGTACTGATCATCGAAATATTGATATTTTCGTTTGCCAGGGAAGAAAACATCTTGGCGGCAATACCCGCGTGACTTCGCATTCCTACCCCTATGATGGAAACCTTTGCGATATTTTCGTCACCATAAACATTTTCCGTACCAATTTCACGTGCCAGATTTTTCTGGATCTCCATAGCCCTTTTATAATCAGACGTTGCGACCGTAAAGGTGAGATCTGTCAGGCCGCCTGCCCGGGTATTTTGAATGATCATATCCACCTCGATCCCGGCTTCCCCCATTGGTGTAAAAATCTTCGCCGCGATACCCGGCTGATCCGGGACCTTGGTCAGGGTAATACGTGCCTGGTTTTTATCGTAGGCTATACCGGACACTAATACTTTTTCCATATCCTTTTCTTCTCTGACAACCATGGTCCCTTCCTCCTCGCTAAACGACGATCTTACGTGAACAGGAACATTATATTTCTTCGCAAACTCAACCGATCGTATCTGAAGTACCTTTGCGCCAAGACTGGCCATTTCCAGCATCTCATCATATGATATTTTTTTCAGCTTTCTTGCTTTGCCGCATATATTGGGGTCAGTGGTATAGACACCGTCCACATCGGTATAAATCTCGCAGGAATCGGCTTTGAGGGCGGCAGCCAGGGCCACTGCGGAGGTATCGGATCCCCCTCGTCCAAGCGTGGTGATGTCCCCGCCACGGGTCCACCCCTGGAACCCGGCCACTGTTACAATCTTTTTCTGTTCAAGCGCCCTTCGAATACGATCCACATTGATCTCCTGAATCCGGGCGCGGCCATGGGCGTCGTTGGTCAGGATTTGTGCTTGAAATCCCAAGAACGAGACGGCCGGGAACCCTATAGAGTTCAGCATCATGGCAAGGAGTGAAACCGTGGTCTGTTCCCCTGTCGCAAGCAATGCATCCAGCTCCCGTTCATCCGGGATGTCGGTCACCTGATGGGCCAGATTAATCAACTGATCAGTAGCTCCCGCCATGGCCGAAAGCACCACCACAAGATCATTGCCGCTCTGATACTCTTTTATAACCCGGTTGGCTACATTTCTGATACTGTCAATATCTCCAACCGAAGTCCCTCCGTATTTCTGTACAATGAGGGCCAATTGCCACCTCCCATCACAGTCCTTACGGACTGCCGCACAATCTCATGTAAGGCTCAAAGAGAAAAACCATCCTGCAAAAAGAATTATCTTTAATTTCGACCATACCCCTGAATAACGAAGCGCAAATAAGTATAAAAAATTTTTATACTTATCACCGAGCACCTTTACCGGAGGCACTCCCCATTGTCAAGTGTCAAGACAAAAAAACAGCCTGAAAATCAGCTTTTTTTGAGGTGGAAGGCATGCCCCTACAGGTTTTTTACGAGGTCATCAAAATTGTATCATGAAAAGGGCAACTCTTCATAAACAAGGCGTTTAATTTTATTAATATTAATCAAAGATATCCCGGCGAAATCGGTAAAATCGATAAATTCGTTTTCTATTTTATCTATAAAAAAATCGATTCCTTCCATATCCGTCAAATTCATCAATCTCGGTGAGGAATCAAAAGCCGTAAATGCTATGCCAAGACATTCTTTGTGATCGGGTCGTGAAGAACAGGGCCGGGACAAGATGGGTCGTATCTTCGGCCACACCTTTTTTAGATATTCTATGGGAAAATTGTATCGGTCCAGTTGCTTAAGGACGCAGATCTCTATGAGATTAGTTTTAGAAAACCGTTTGCGAGACTTTGGGGTTGTGCTTACCGCTATCAGTCCATCTGAAATCCATTTCTGAATCTTCCGGCGCGAAACACCAAAAAGATCGATAATATTCTTGGCGGTATATCCTTTCTCCATACCTTATTCCGTAAAACATATATTTAAAGCGTGTGAGGCAGTTTCAAAATACGAAAATTATTCCGGCCATAATCTCCCGATGTACGGCTTTGTCTTAAATGTTTCCTGAGCTATCGACAACACATCATCCCGTGTAACCTTTGGAATCTCCTCATTCAGCCTTTTGTACATATTCTCGGAATCCCCCTTCAAATATCCTGAAGGAACGATCTGGTTCATCCCGACCGGAGATTCCGCAACCATCCTTATTGAGCTTAACATGGATGCCTTTGCCATAATTAAGCGATCTTCAGAAATCCTGGAAGAACACAGTTCCTCGATTATCTCTTTTATCGTTCTTT
>JAUVFC010000028.1 GCA_030594505.1 Desulfobacterales bacterium | reverse complement strand
TAACAACCCTTTGACTGCGTCTTCAAGATCAAGGTAACAGAACCGGTACGATTCGTACTGAAGACCGTAAGGATCAGCAATCGATCGAGGACTGGAACCGGAATCCGCAAAATGCCGAATCAGAAACATCTTGTTCTTTGCTTCAGGATAAGACGCAATCAAGCTTTCTTTGTGTGCAGGCTCCATTGCCAACACAAGCTCCGCCCAATTTACAAGTTTTGAAGAAACGAGCTGGGCACGATGCTGTGAAAGGTCTACGCCATGTTCTTGAGCCACCTGGCGGGCGAGCCTGGAAACACTATTTCCGGGGAGAGCATACAGTCCCGCAGATGCCGCCTCGATTTGATCCGGTTGTCTCTCTTCAACGAGTTTCCTTAATATTCCCTCTGCCGTGGGACTCCGGCAAATATTCCCTGTGCAGACAAATAAGATGTTCATAGATGTTTTTGATACGTTCTTCATAACATAGATGCCATATTACTCATTGACTAATATTGTGCTAATAGTATAAAAGTTTGTAATTGGCAATCCTGGGATAAAGATGCTGGCAACAAAAAATAATGTTCAACTTCAATTCAAAATACTATAAGTATATTCTTGCAGCGATTTCAGGCCTTCTCCTTACCGCGGCCTTCCCGAAAACAGGATGGTCATGTCTTGCGTGGGTCGCGTTTATCCCCTTTTTCGCAGCGATTTCCGGAGAAACACCTCGCAATAGCCTACGGATAGGGTTTGTTATGGGGGTGTGCCATCATGCCACACTCTTATATTGGATCGTCGGTGTTTGCCACACGTATGGCCGTCTTCCTGTCGTTGTGGCAATAGCAATCATGCTGCTGCTTGCGGGTTATCTCAGCCTGTATACCGCCCTTTTTGCCTTCCTGCTTAACAAATTCAGGGAAAAATCCATCAACTATACTATCAGCGCACCGATACTGCTCCCATGCCTCGAATTCATAAGGTCATTTCTTTTTACCGGCTTCCCATGGGGAAATCTCGGACACTCCCAGTTTGAACAAATCTCTCTGCTGCAGAGCGCTGATCTGTTCGGCGCATACGGCCTTTCTGCGCTCATCATGGCCGCCAATGCCGCGATATTTCTGGTTTTAGAACGATATAAAGCGACAAAAATCATAAGGTGGCAGCCGACTGCTATCGTCCTTGTCTTAATCGGAGCCTTCTGGGGGTATGGTGTCTGGCGCATCAAATGTATCGACAAAATCTCGGAAAGAAGCATACACAAGAGAGTCACATTGGTACAGGGCAATATAGATCAGTCGCTAAAATGGAATCCTGCATACCAGAAAAAAACCATCGACCGGTATGTTGAACTTACACGTTCAGCACAGACTCCCGACACCGATTTAACTATTTGGCCGGAAACAGCTCTCCCTTTTTATTTTTTCCGAGATGAACCACTGACAACAATGGTATTACAAGGTATCAAGGATATAAAGGGTTATCTCCTTACCGGGAGCCCCTCATACATCTGGAAAAACGGTAAGCTCTCCTATCTGAATAGCGCCTATCTTATAGCGCCTGGTGGGGAAGTAGTGGGAAGGTACGACAAGGTCCATTTAGTGCCCTTCGGAGAGTATGTACCGCTCCGGAAGTGGTTCCCGTTTTCAGGAAAGCTAATTGAAGCAGTGGGAGATTTTACTTCAGGAGAAAAGGGACAACTACTCACATGGGATGACAATCCCGTAGGGGTACTTATCTGCTTTGAGATTATCTTCCCTGATCTTGCCAGGGAGCTGACAAAAAACGGCGCCGGTCTGCTTATTACAATTACCAATGATGCCTGGTTCGGCAGATCAAGCGCCCCTTACCAGCACTTATCAATGGCGGCTTTCCGTGCCGTGGAAAACCGTGTGGCCATAGCACGCGCCGCCAATACAGGGATAAGCGCCTTTATTGATCCTGCGGGAAGGATCACTCACCGGACACCCTTATTTCAAGCAACCACCCTTTCCGCATCCATACCGCTGATACAATCAAAGACATTCTATACAAAGTTCGGTGATATCTTCCCGATGATGTGCTTGTTGATTATGTGCTGCGGAATCCTTTACCCAACTCGTTCAACCGCATGATCACAGGTCTTGAATCCGCATTTTCTCCGTAAAACTGTATGGGTCCGGGGATTCTGTAGTTATCCTCAAGTATCCATTTTTCTCTTTCGGTTTGCAAAGCCTTGAAGGCCGGACTTTCAAGATCGACCAGGGATTTTTCAATTACAAGTTGCAGCTTTCCTTTTCTTTCTTCGAGGTGCAGCAATGAAGCTATCGGCACGCCAACCGGCTTCCACTCCGAAACCGGCTTGTGAAGGTCCTGTATCGCTGCCATGTATCCGGTAACGCCATTGGCGATTAGACTAAAAGCAGTACACCCTAAATTGTAAGCGTAATCACAATCAAATTTTGTAGGCAAGGTCCCGCGTCCAAAATACCCGGCAAAAAGGGGCTGTGCTTTAAATTTCCCCTTAAATTTTCCTTCATGCCTTAACCTGATCAGGTAAGTCTTGACCATATGGAGGACAATTTCATCAGTCGGCACCTGGGAAAACTGAAAGTTCCCGTGTGCGTCCCTGGGCTTGAACAAACCTTCCTGTAGCTCATCCGGCAAATCAGCTAAAACACGGCTGTCACGATCTCTCCAAATAGGATGGGAGTTGACGTATCGCATCTTATCGGACATGGAGAGAAGGTCTTTGTAAAAATCTCCTCCCTCGTCAGCCACATTTTTGTTGTAGTCCGCAATAATCGTATTGAGCTTCAGGATGATAACATTAATATCATCTATGCACTCCAAAAGTCCTTCGGGCATCACCACCACGCCATAATTTTTGCCCTGCTCAGCCCTTTTGACGATCGCATTGCAGATATATTTTACAACATCATGTATATTCAGCCCTTTACTAGCCACTTCTTCACCGATCAGAACAACGTTCGGATGAGACAACAGGGAGGCTTCCATGGCAAGGTGGCTCGCGCTTCTCCCCATTATTTTGATAAAATGCCAATATTTCACATCAGAAGAAGAATCGACACATAAGTTTCCGATAACATTTGCATAAGCCCTGGACGCTGAATGAAAGCCAAAAGATATCTGGCAATATTCAGGCACCTGCATATCGCCATCTATGGTCTTTGGGATACTGATCACCTGCGTGCCGAGGTCTTTGGTGGCTTCTGCTATAAAAGCGGCATTTGTATTTGAATCATCGCCCCCTACGACCACCAGGGCATCTAATCCCAGGTCTCTGCATGTCTTTTTACATTGCTCCATTTTATCAGCGGTATCGATCTTATCTCTTCCGGTTTTAATCATCGTAAAACCACCGCTGTTTCGATACCTGTTCACCACGTCATCAGTCAGCTCAATATAATTTCCTTTCATAACACCGGCAGGGCCCACTAAAAAGCCTATGACCTTATTGTTCGGATTCGCCTTTTTGGCTTCATCATAAAGGCCGGCTATAACATTGTGGCCGCCGGGGGCGGGCCCGCCTGAAAGAACGATCCCTATCTTCCGTTCTTTTTTAAAACGATCCAATGCCTCCTTATTGTCCACGCCCCCCTTTAAGCTCAGGATCGGGGCCTTACTAATAGTCGGCAATTGTTTCAAGGTCTCCCTGTGAACATGCACAGCGGCGCCTTCCAGGGGTTCGGCTACGACAGGAATATTCTGCAACGCCGGGCACAGAGGAGCTTTATAAGAGCGTCTTGCATCGGTAAGGACTCCGGTATTGTCAAGAAGTCTTTTAACATTAACATCTTCTAAAAAGGTGTCGATACTGGTTTCTTTCATATACGTCTCCTTGAACATTAAAAATTAGGGTTCAGGTCACATAATAGCCAATCCACGAAAATGGGTCAAGGGGAAAGGGGTTCAAAAATTTTCCATGAAACAACCCCTCTATTATGTTATAGAACTTTAATTATGAAGTCGTATGTTGTCATCATAGGCCGGCCCAATGTAGGGAAATCAACCCTTTTCAATCGTATCGTCCGTTCCCGAAAGGCTCTTGTGGACAATTTCGCGGGAGTAACCCGTGACAGAATTTACGCGGAAGCCGAGTGGGATGGAAAGTATTTCACACTCATTGATACCGGCGGTTTTTCCGTGTTTGACGAAGACCCGTTCGTGGGCATAATTCGTGACCAGATACTTTCGGCAATTCAAGAAGCCAATGCTGTGCTCTTTATGTTTAACGGTAAAGAGGGGCTTACGCCGACAGATATAACCATTGCCGAACGTCTACGCCAGGTGTCCAAACCTATCCTCTACGTAGTCAATAAGATCGACGACCCCAAACATAAGACAATGCTCTCTGATTTCTATAAACTGGGAGTGGATAAGCTGTATCCGATTTCAGCCACTCATGGCGCCGGTGTAGACTACGTGATGGACGCGCTGGCAAAGATTCTACCCCGGGAAGAAGAACTCAAAGAACCGGAAGGAATGATCCGCCTGGCCGTAGTAGGTCGTCCCAACGCGGGGAAGTCCTCGCTGATCAACCGCATACTTAACTACGACCGTCTTTTAGTCAGTGAGATTCCCGGTACCACAAGGGACGCCGTGGACACTGTCTTTAATATAGATGACAAGTGCTATCAATTAATAGATACAGCGGGTATACGCAGGAAAAAAGCGACTAGTCGGAAGTTGGAAAAAATTTCGATTATCAAGGCGCTGAAAGCCATTGAACGATGTCATATTGCACTCCTTGTGATCGATGCTTCACAAGGTATTGTGGACCAGGATATCGCTATTGCCAGCTATATCGCGGAACGTGGCAGGAGTTGTATAATTGTCCTGAACAAGTGGGATCTTATACCCAATATATCTGATGCCGTTTCAAGTTATGTGAATCTGGTCAGGGAACGGTTTAATTTTTTAGCCTTTGCGCCGGTGTTGACCACTTCCGCCCTTACGGGAAAACGGGTAGTTAAGATATTTGATCTTGCAAATGAAGTATATGAACAATATAATATACGAATAGAAACCTCTCCTCTGAACAGGATGTTTCGAGAGATTTTTGCTTCTCACCCCCCCCGCGTCACAAAGGTCGCCTTGTTAAGTGCTATTATGCAACACAGATCAGGGTCAGACCGCCGACATTTATCTGTTTTGTTAATATACCGGAAGGAATTCCCGTTTCTTATAAGAGATATATTATAAACCGGATCAGGGCGAAATCAGGTCTTGGCAAAACCCCGATTCGTGTCATATTCCGAAAAAGGGAAAGGAAAAAGTGATTGAATTTAAAACATATGTGCTAACGGATGAAGAATTTGAAAACTTAAGAGATCTCATCTACAAAACATGCGGCATTCATCTGACTAAAGCAAAAAAGGAATTGATGCACGCCCGTTTGTCCAAGCGTTTGCGCGCAGGAGGATTTGAAAGTTTCAAGGAGTATTATCAATTTCTCATAAAAGGAGATTCCAGTGCGGAACTGGTCCATCTCACCGATGCCATCTCCACGAATCTGACCAGTTTTTTCAGAGAATCCAGACACTTTGAGTATCTTACCAAAAAGGGCTTTCCCAATATGTTTGCCGGCCCGGGATCTTCTTTGAGGCTGCGTTTCTGGAGTGCGGGCTGTTCAACCGGCGAAGAGGCATACTCTCTGGCTATTACTCTGTTAAACTATTTATTCTTACGCAATCCGGCAGATATGGATATAAAAATTTTGGGGACCGATATATCCACCAGCGTTTTACAAAAGGCAGTAAGCGGTATTTATTCTCAGGATACAATAATAAACATCTCGGAATCGGACCGAAAGAAGTTTTTCCACAAATTCAAACAGGGGAACGATTATTATTACCAGGTTAAAGATTCGGTAAAAAATCTGATAACGTTTCGACGTCTGAATCTAATGGAATCTTTCCCGTTCAAAGAAATCTTTGATGTGATCTTCTGCCGCAATGTAATGATCTACTTTGATCGTCCAAACCAGGAAGTCTTAGTCAAAAAGTTTTATAACTGCCTGAAGCCGGGAGGTTTGTTTATGATCGGACATTCGGAAAGCCTCACCTGCCTCAAACAGCCATTCGAATATATTATGCCCACGATTTACATAAAAAAATAGGCTGATCATAACTACTCAGGTTGTTAGGTTCAGGGTTCAGGGTTCAGGGTTGATCGCTTTCTAACCTTGAACCTTGAACCCTGGAACTCTGAACCTCAATAGTTACAGGCTTGCGCTACATGTAGCGCAGGGCTTTAGCCCTGCCTTAGAAAACGACCGAAGCCACAATCATAGTTCCCTTCTCTGCAAAACTCGAACTATCTCTTCGGCAACCTTGCTGTCAATCCCCGGTACTTTAAGCAAGTCTTCGAGTGTGGCTTTCCTGATCCGCTCAAGACTTCCCATATGCCTTAATAAAAGAGCCTTCCGTTTCTTCCCCACGCCCGGAACGGTATCTAACACAGACTTTTCATACCCCATTGCCCGACGCTTGCGGTGATACGATATGACAAACCTGTGCGCCTCATCACGTACACGTTGAAGGAAAAGTAAAAGATCACGCTCCCTGCCGAACGTAACCGGATTTTTTCGCCCCGGTTTGAAAATCTTATCCTCTGTTTCGCGTCGTTCCTTATCTTTTTTCGCGATCGATATCACATCAAATCGTCCGTAAAGCCCCAACTCTTCAAGGACATGCACCGCAACGGAAAGCTGTCCCTTTCCTCCGTCAACCATAAGGAGATCAGGAAAGGGCTTGTCATCATCTGCTTTGCCGTATCGCCGCTTCATGACCTCATACAACATACCGTAGTCGTCCGCGCCTTCGGCCGATCTGACCCGGAACTTGCGATAAGCGGATTTATTCGGATTCAGCCCGTCAAAGACCACCATCGCGCCGACCGGTTCTGATCCGGCCAGGTTCGAAAGATCAAAACATTCGATTCGTTCCGGAACCCGTGAAAGTCTCAAACAATGACGCAATCGTTCTAAAAAGCCGGTCTCTTCCGAGGAAGCCGCCGCGTGTGTCTCCATGGCATGTTGCGCGTTCCGGCCGGCCATCAGGACCAACCGCTTTTTTTCACCCCGCTGTGGTGTGAGAATAGAAACCTTTCGCCCCTTCTCACCGCTCAACCATTTCTCCAGGAAGTCGGTCTCTTCCGTGATTGTGGCTAAAAAAATTTCATCAGGAACAAATCTATCTTTCTCGTAGTATTGGTTCAAAAAAGACTCTATAACCTCGCCATCCCACACCTGTACCTTCTTAAAGAAAAAATCACTGCTTCCGAGGAGTCTCCCGCCTCTGATAAAGAGAACGGTTACCACTGCCGTCTCGTTGCCGCGAGCCATCCCCAGGATATCTCTATCTTTAAAGTCGGAAGCAACCATCGTCTGTTTTTCCAGAGTCTTTTCCAATGCAAACATTTTATCTCTCAAGGCCGCCGCCGCCTCAAAATTCCGGGCCTCCGCGGCTTTCATCATCCGGGTCTTGAGATCTTCAATAACTGTTTTGCTCCGCCCTTTTAAAAACAGGATTACGTCATTTATTCCCTTCCGGTAGTCCTTCTGAGAGATCAAGCCGGCACATGGACCCGAGCATGTCTCCATCTCGTAGTTAATGCACGGACGGGTCCGGGGTTTCACATTGATTGATTTACACCGTCGAATCTTAAACATCCGGCAAATCAGCTTTAATGTCTCACGAACAGCGTGAGCCGAAGCAAAAGGTCCGAAATAGAGGGCCCCGTCTTTTTTAAATTTTCTTACAATAGAAAGCCGGGGGAAGGGACTGTCAATGTCTAAACGTAGAGAGGGGTAGTTTTTGTCATCCCTGAGAATAATATTGTAACGAGGCCGGTATTGTTTGATCAGGTTTGACTCCAAAAGAACGGCCTCTTTTTCAGTCCCGGTAAGGATAGTGTCAAAATGGTCGATCTTTCCGACAAGCGCCTTTGTCTTTAAGTCCTTCCCGCCGGCCTCCGTAAAATACGACGAGACCCGTTTTTTCAGGTCACGCGCTTTCCCCACATAGAGGACGTTTCCCGATTTGTCCTTCATCAGATAGACCCCGGGCAGGGAGGATAGGTCGGCCGATTGTTGTGCGAGATTCGGATTCATCATTTTGTTTAAAGACGATATCTTTCTTTGGTAGCTCAGGTTCAAAGTTCCGGGGTTCACGGTTCAAGGTTAAACTGATGAAAGAGAGGCTATACGAATGCGGAATTCATCCGGTTCTTGCAACCCTGAACCTGACAAGCCTGAGTAGTTACGATACAAGGTACTGTCTGATATTTCAACCCGTAACTTGCGCTGCAGAACTAAAATCAGGGTTGGGAATATTGCGGGCCGAAGAGACAAAAAAGGGCATCCCTTTTTCAAGGAATGCCCTTTTTTTATGTTAGGCAGGTTGATTAGATAACAACCAACGGTTTACAATCTCTGTTTGTTATGACAACCAAGGCAACCTGTGGTCTCCGCGCCTCCTGCGCTTTGAGCACCGTAATCAAAACGGAGCAAGTCATTGTATTCTGAACCGTGTGCTCTATGGCATGAAATACAGGTAACATACAGATTACCCGTAGCAGGTGCGGCCATGTTCACCGTACCAGCTGGATTGAACTTCCAATCCTGAGCGTTATAGTTAACAATATCAGTTTGTATCTCCCAGTCAGCGGGAATGAGTTCATCGGTGGGATGCCTTATCCAGTCACTTCCATCCTTCGTATTGGCAGTGCCATGGAAATCTCCGTGACATTTCCCGCAAAGCTCACTGATAGTGGCATTGGCAGCAGTAGTGCCGGCATTGTAGAGGTTGTGAGGGTCAAGATCATCAGGCAAAAGATTCAGCGCCTCTTCATAATCAGAGGCCCCGATCCCGTCAACTTTGTCAATGCCAACACACAACATCCGATAGCCTAATGTAGCATTGTTTCCATGGTGGCCGCCTGAAATAGCGCTTGCCTGATCCGCTATGTCCTGGACACCATGACACCCGGCCGAGCCGGCACAGGACAAACCGTCAATCCCTCCACTGTACTCTGGAAAAGTGCCGCCGAAAGCGTACCCTGCGGGCGTATCCGTGCTTGTCAACGTATGACTATTGTCGTCGTGGTTCAGACCGCCGTCGGTGAAATATCCGCCAGCCAGCCAGTTGCTAGCGCCGCTGCCCAATTGCACGTATGGATATCCATTTCCGTCTAACGGGTCAAGCAAAGTTGTGGTATGGCACCCTAAACACGTATTCTTGGTCAGTGCGCCATACGCCCCTTGCCCATAAGTGGTATCCGTTGCCATGACGGCCGCGCCTTGCGAGTTATGCATGGTATGGCAATTACTACATGGCCCGCTCACGTCGGCATAACCTGTCCCAATGCCTCCGAGGAGCAAGGAGAGCACGCCTATAAAAATCAGCAACAAGTTCTTCGCTCTCGTTTCCATATTTATCCCCCTTATCCTCTTAAATTAGATTTTAAGTAGTTAGCTCGTCTCTAAGTATAAAATATGCACATATTGTGTACATTTGCTGCATGCCGTACTCAAAAAAATCTCACTGCTTCTTCGAATACTTCTTTCTTTATCTTTATATGCAAGCAAGGCTTGTGCCAAAATACTTCCAACTCAATCTTCAACTCTCTCGAGACCGTAACAAGCTGAAACCAATGCATAAAAAGTGCTTCTACTTTTTTGTCTTGTCTGTTCCTTTTCATCGTGCATCCGCAATAATTACCAAAAAAAAGTACTTTTTTGACAAAATTTGTAATTTTAGAATTAACAGACAACCTCCTTAATTCCTAAATTTTCATTGTATTTTTATAATGTATTTTCTATAATTTATTTAACCTAAGTTGAGCGATTTTTGAGGAAGAGATGTGCCAATATCTTGATGTAGCAAGGTTTGCGAAAACCGCAGACATACCCGTGGATATGTCGAGGATTTTCGCAAGCCCTTGATGCGCAAGAGATTGGTGCAGATCGAGTCAAAAATCGCTCAATTTAGGTTAAAACATCACCTGAATCTCTTCCACCTGAGGGAAGGCTTTAAATGGAAAAAAAAGGTCCTAAATATTATCAACCAGTTCAAGAAGTTATAAATATCAGTGGAAACGGATTTATCGTAATCGAAAAGGATGGCACAATAGTTTTTTTCAGCACGGGAGCAAAGGATATCTTTGGCTATTCTCCGTCAGAACTTATAGGCAATAATCTATCAAGGCTATTTTTAGAGGAAGACCGCAACCATCTCTATCAGAATATACTTAATCTCACACTGCGATTCAATTCCTTTGAAGGGGAATTGAAAATGTGCAAAAAGGACAACAGCTATTTTTTTGCTTACATAAGCACCTGGCTTTACCACGATGCGGAAAATGGTATAGAACTCATTATAATCGCGATACAAAATATCAACGAGTTAAAATTGATGGTAAGGAAGTACAATGAATCAAAAAGGATATTCGACATAGTAAGGATGGCTGACAGTGTGGCGCACGAAATCCGCAATCCCCTCATGACCGTAGGAGGGTTTGTCAGGCGACTTTACGACAAGTGCGAAAAATCAGATATAACCAATGAATATTATAGCCATATCAGCGAGGGGATAACGCGTCTTGAAAGGATCGTAAAAGATGTTGAATCCTTTTCAAGAATCCCGAATCCACGCATGGCCCCGATTAAGCTGGCCGATGTACTCCGGGATACGCTGTTGATAACTGAAAAAAGAATAGAAAAAAAGGGGCTTATTCTGGACGTTAATACCGATAATGTAAAAGACATCAAGCTCTTTTTGGACAATGACCTCATAGTGCAGGCTTTGGCTGTTATTATGGACAATGCCATTGACGTGCTGCCCGAGGGTGGAAAAATCACTATCAGATCCGCCATTCAAGATCAATATGCCGTATTTACGATCAAGGACAATGGATGCGGTATAGTGGAGACCGATCTTCCGTACATCTTTGACCCGTTTTTTACAAGAAAGAATGAGGGCATCGGATTGAACCTTGCAATGACACGAAGGATTATAGAAGACCACGGAGGCCGCATCAACGTGGAATCAACCCAGGGGGCAGGGTCTAAGTTCTATGTGTTTCTGCCGATAGAGCAGAGGAGAAAAATCAGAAGTAGAATAATCTAGGAGGCTGTCCGAGAATTATGTCCGTAACGACTCAATTCCTCAATCCTTAACCAATCAATCGTTCAATCACCCGGAATCCTTCTTTGATGTGGATACCTTTTTCTGCTGTCTTTTCATTGAATCCCCTCGTTCGACTTTGAGGCTTTCGACAGGCGGCCGAATCAGTATTCTTTCGGTCCGTGCCAAATATGGCAAATGGAACCGGTTCACGGGTATGTGTTTTAACGCTTATCGGCGTATAATGATCGGTAATCACTATGACCCTGAAAGCCCCGAATTGCTTCAATCCATTCAGGACACGGCCTACCACCTTCTCATCAAATGCCTCAATTGCCTGAATTTTCTCATCTAAAAGGCCGCCATGGCTTGCCTCGTCCGGCGCCTCTACGTGGAGATAGACCAGGTCAACGTTTTTCAGAGCCTCCAGACAGCTCTCTGCTTTCCCCTCATAATTGGTATCGAGATAGCCGGTTGCTCCCGGCACATCGATCACATCAAGCCCGGCATATACACCGATCCCTTTTAAAAGATCTACCGCTGAAATCATCGCCCCCCGCAATCCGGTCCTTTCTTTAAAGGGAGTTATTTTTAAGGGATGCCCCTGGCCCCAAAACCATACATTGTTTGCCGGTTTTTCTCCCCTCTTTATTCTTTCACGGTTCACCGGATGACCTTTCAGGATATGAGAGGCATGTTGCATCAGTTCCAATAAGTTCTCGTGGGGTCTGATCCGGTCCAGATACTCCTGAACGGGCCGGCCGGTAATGTCGTGGGGAGGTGTGGTGTCCGCGCCAACCTGCCCGTCCCGCCAGACCATAATATGACGGTAGCTCACCCCCGGGTAAAATTGAAATATGTCACCGTCGATTTTGCGG
>JAUVFC010000145.1 GCA_030594505.1 Desulfobacterales bacterium | reverse complement strand
TTTGTCCCTGAATCAGGCGACCCCGTCTTTTTCATACGCCGCAGTCTTGAAAGGGGAAAACGAGAGTCCCCACTAAAAAATCTGCTAAAATTCAAGAGGTTCAAAGAGATTCCGCCGGCGCTCGACGCTTACGGTTACGACTTTTCCAGTCTCGGCGTTGATGAAAGCACTACCCCGCTATACCTGTTCAAAATGCTCAAGGAGGCATTTCCAAGCGCTACATTCAGCGACATCAGCTTTGTCCTGTCAGAGATACGGGCCGTAAAATCGGCGTATGAGATCGCACAGATCATGGAGGCCGGCAAACGACACGAAAAAGTATATTCCGCCATACCAGATATGATCCGCAAAGGGATGACGGAATGGGAGCTGGGGACTTCGATCATGTGCGAAATGTTGAAGCTCGGCTCAATGGGGGTTGCACGTATGGCCGGATTCAACAGCGAGGTATTCGGAGGAAACATATGCTTCGGCGAATCCGGAAATGCTCCTTGCGCATTTGACGGCCCCGGCGGCCTCATGGGCCAATCCCCGGCTTTCCCCCTTCTCGGGGGGAATCGAAGATTAAAAAAAGGGGATATTGTTTACGTTGACACCGGTTTCGGGTATAATGGATATTATACGGACAAGACCAGGATATTCTCTATGGGCGAGCCGGGGACGGAAGCCGGGGAAGCCCACAACATATGTCTTGCCGTCCAGGAAATGATATGCAAGCTCCTCAAACCGGGTGTGCGGCCTTCCGAAATATTCGAACGGACATACAATGAAATCGTCATTCCAAGAAACTTTGAACCAAATTTCATGGGGTTCGGAAAGAATCAGGTCCGATTTCTCGGGCACGGCATAGGTCTGGTAATCGATGAGTTCCCTCCTATAGCGAAAAAGATAAAGTATCCGCTCAAAGAAAACATGGTCATAGCGGTAGAGCCGAAAAAAGGACTTGAAGGAATCGGGCTTGTGGGTGTAGAAAATACTTTTCTGGTGACCCCTGAAGGGGGTGAGAGGCTTACCCCCGGTTCGGATGAAATAACAATTCTTTAGAAACTGGACAGTCTAAAGTTAGAAAGAAATATAGTAACTACTCAGGTTCACAGTTCCGGGGTTCACGGTTCAAGGTTAGAGAGCGATGAGAATTGAACGTTTTGAAGATATTGAACCGTGAACCTTGAACCCAACAACCTGAGTACTTAGATAAGAGAACCAAAACAGAGAACCTAAGACTATGCAAGACGATTTCATCACTTCCCTGACCTATAAAGTCAAGGAAGAAATAGTGGAAAGATATTTCTACGAACGCCGACTCATTGAACTGCAAATCTCCCATGTCCATGAACTGGCCCGGGAAGTACAGAAACTGGAACAAAATTTACATCATCATTTTGCACGGTTATATAAACTCCTGATAGATGACCATCACATTATACAATGCTCTGAAATGATAGGCCTTAAGAGCCCTCCGTTTAAAAACAAGGTATATCCGGGCATTCCGGAATATAAAATTCCTTTTACTATCAAACTACGAGCCCTTACCGGCAAGGGCAAATTCAAACTGCTCCTTGGGGGGGAATACCAAATGTTGTATGGATCGGCTGAACAGTACAGGGCAGCCTATGAAAACCTGAGGGAAGAATGCAAGGCCGTCAACTACAACGCAGGAAAATTCGAAAAAAATTACGATCTGATGATTATTATAAATTTTTTGAACTCGATGGACCCGGAACTTGTAATGAAAAAATACTTTTTGGGCGCCAACTTTACCCCTGAAGAGATAGGCGCGGCCGGAAAAGGGCTTGCCTTTAAAAAGATCAACTTTGAAGGATTTCAATTCACAAAGCCACCTGAAATCCCAGATTTGAAAAGAGTCCGCAAACCTCTGGCAGCACTGGCCGGCACAATTTATACCGCTCATGCAGGCAAGGTCAAGACGCTGCTGAAACAGAGATGAGACCTTTGCATAACTGCCATTATGAGCGCTAACGCTTCACTGCGTGCCCGTGATGCTACATCAGGCTTCAAATCTTGCACGGAGTGAAGCGTCAGCGCTATCCTCAAAATACCTAATGTATTCCTCCGGTTAAGATTTTCACCTTCCTTGGCTGACAACAAAATGTCGCGTTGTGCAAAGGTCTCATAATGAGACAAAGAAAGCAGGGGCACAAGATTCTATTGCTCTGTTGTTCTGTGGATATAGTTATCTATCAGATCCCTATCCTCATCGTTTAGCGATGCAAAGCCAATTCCCATTCCCAGATAACGTTCTCCCTGCTTTTTCAACCACTTAACCTCCCCCTCACATTGTATGACGTACTCCGTCCCAGGAAGATTAAATTGAATATAGACCTTCTCGCCGATCTTTGCAGGCTCTTCAGTTAGTACAAAAAGGCCGCCCATCCCAAGATTTTCCGCATATGACTCAACGAATTCATCATAACTTCCGAAACAGATCTCCAGCCTTTTCGTCACCCTGCCAAATTGCCTTTTTTCTGATACAAAGTCACTCACCAAAGTCACCTCCTCCTGTTAATGAGTTTATTGATGCCGCTTCTCCTGGTAGTACCGTTCGATCGCGTTGCACAGCCCCTCAATGGTATATTCCCCGGGGATGACAGCCACCTTAAAACCGAGTTTTTTTGCCGTATCCGCAGTAATCGGTCCGATAGAGGCAACTGTCACATCCGATAACAGTTCCCGCGCCTCTTCTTCCGTAAATAATTTCTTGAAATTTTTTGCCGTAGAGGAACTTGTAAACGTCACAAGATCGATTTCCTTTTTTTTCAAAAGTTCCTTAAACTCTTCAAGGTTGTGGCAAACCGGTTCGGTACGGTACGCAATAACTTCATCCACCAGGGCGCCCATTTTCCCGAGTTCAACCGGAAGGACAGGACGCGCCTCTTTCGGGCGTGGAAGAAGTACCTTTTTACCCTTTATATCCTCTTTCTTGAATTCCTTTACAATAGATTCCGCCTTGTAGGTCTCCGGCATCATATCGGCACGAAGCCCGAACTCTTCTATTTTTTTTGCGGTAGTCGTTCCTACGGCACAAAGTTTTACATCCCTTAATGCCCGAACATCCTTCCCCTTTGTATAAAGCCGCTCAAAGAAAAAACGCACCCCGTTTACACTGCTGAACACGAGCCAGTCATATGTATCAAGATTATCTATACTTTTGTCCAGAGCGGACCAGTCTTGCGGCGGAGCTACCTCTATGGTCGGGATCTCAAGGCATTCAGCGCCCAGATCCTGCAATCGCTCCACCAGGCTGCTCGCCTGTTCCCGCGCTCTTGTTACCACAACAGTCTTGCTAAAAAGAGGTTTCCGCTCAAACCAATTCAGAATGCTTCTCAGTTTGACGACCTCGCCTACCACAATAATCGCGGGAGGTCTAAAGTCAGCATCTCTTACACACTGCGCAATATTTGAAAGTTTCCCGGAGATCGTAGCCTGCTTTGCGGTAGTTCCCCACCGGACCAGGGCGACCGGAGTGTCCGGATCCCTTCCATGACTGATCAGCTTCTCAGCAATCCGACCAATATTCTTAACCCCCATAAAAAAGAGCAGCGTCCCTACCCCTGTTGCGATCTTTGCCCAGTCAACGTTGGAATCCTCTTTTGTAGGATCTTCATGGCCTGTAATAAAGGCAACCGTCGCTGTATATCTGCGGTGAGTAATGGGAATACCTGCATATGCAGCAACACCGACAGCCGAAGTCACTCCGGGGATGATCTCAAAGGGGATATCATCTGCCACCAGGACTTCCGCTTCCTCCCCTCCTCTTCCAAAGATAAAAGGATCTCCCCCTTTTAACCGGGCCACCGTCAATCCGGTTTTTGCTTTTTCAATGATGAGGTCGTTAATTTCTGCTTGCGTCACGGTGTGAGCCCCGCCTCTCTTTCCAACATATATGACTTCCGCATCTTTGCGCGCATAGGTTAACAACTTACGAGAGGCAAGAAAATCATAAATGACAACATCCGCCTTTTGTAAACACGAGACACCCTTTACCGTAATCAGCCCGGGATCACCCGGCCCTGCTCCTACTAAATATACCTTCCCGGTTGACATAGTTGTTTCCCGCAAAATAAATGCTAAAAGCCCGAATGACTCAGCAAAAAATGATCAATCGGGCGAGTGAGGCGCTCCTTACTGATTAATTATATCGAAAATCTTTGTCAGGATATCTTTGGCGCCTGCCTCAAGCAAACGCTGTGCCAATTCTTTGCCAAGCGCTTTGGACTCTTCCTGAGGCCCTGTTATTGATTGGCGAATAATATGGGAACCGTCTAGTTCAGCCACAAGTCCTGTTAATTCAAACTCACCCCCGTTGAGCCTGCCAAACGCCGCGACCGGAACCTGGCATCCCCCCTCCAGACGGTTTAAAAACGCCCGTTCGCCAAAGACAACGGTCTGTGATTCCGGATGGTTCAATCCACTCACTATCTCTCGAATAAAAGGATCATCTTCGCGTATCTCTATCCCGAGAGCCCCCTGGCCAATGGCAGGAAGCATAATCTCTGCCGGCAGATATTCGGTTATTCGATCCTCCCATCCAAGGCGCTTAACACCGGCTGCCGCAAGGATAATAGCGTCTAAGTTTTCTGTCTCAAGCTTGCGGATACGAGTGTCTAAGTTCCCCCTTAAGGATTCAAGTCTTATGTCAGGACGTATATGTTTGAGCTGTGCTCCGCGCCTAAGGCTGCTGGTTCCGATGACGGCGCCTTCCGGGAGCTTCTCGAAGGGTCTGCTATCCTTTGAAATAAGAACATCCCATGGAGTCTCGCGCTCGGGTACCGCGCCAATACAGAGCCCGGCAGGAATCTCCGCCGGCATGTCTTTCATACTGTGGACCGCCAAATCAACCCTTTCATCAAGAAGAGCTTCCTCTATCTCCTTTACAAAAAGTCCCTTGCCCCCAACTACCGCAAGCGGAACATCAAGGATTTTATCACCCTTGGTCTTTATCCTTACCAGTTCTATAGAAAGATCCGCATGGGCGGCCAGAAGACAATCTCTGACCCATTCCGCCTGCCAAATCGCCAAGGCGCTGCCGCGCGTTCCGATTTTAACCAATTTTGACATTTAATTACCT
>JAUVFC010000072.1 GCA_030594505.1 Desulfobacterales bacterium | reverse complement strand
CGAAGCGTAAAAATTGCAAACTGTTTGAGGGCGTTAGCCCGAGTTTTTGCAATTTAGCGAAGCGAACTTAGAACCTTTCAAAAGTGACCAGCAAAGCGAATCGAAGATTTTTTACGAAACCATCAACTATTTTTTGCTCCCGAACTTATACTTATCCTTGGAAATTCCTTTGACCTCCGTTCCCATTTCATTTTTTCTTTGGGTTGCCATCTTGACAACACCTATATGTTGTGTTTTACTTTATGTCAGTACACAGCATATGGGATGTTTGAGTCTTTTACAACTCCTTAAGACCTTTGAAAAAATGTAACTATTTATCTCACCGCAAAGGCGCAAAGAGCGCAAGGAAAAACATCACAAAGAAATTGTGGAATTTCGGGACCGTGAATTCAATGAAAATTTAAATTCCTCAATTTCGATATTCGACTTATCTCCTGAAAATTGAATTAGTAAGCTTGTTAATAGTATTTTGAAACTTTGCGCTCTTTGCGCCTTTGCGGTGAACTATTTTTAAATTTTTTATAATCTTTATGATAACTAAAGGTGGCTTCTATGGGATCTGTAGTTCAATTATCATCTCCTGAGCAAGAAAGACGAATGCAAGAAACAACCGACATGGCGCTCTTCGTACATACATCAAAAGAGGCAATCGACGGCTGGAATCGCCAAAAGATCGTGGATGCACTGATTCGCGAGACCTTTGTGGATCGTGATACAGCAGATGCGATCAGCCTGGAAGTGGAACAACAGGTTCTCTCTTCCGGAATCAAGATGCTGACAGCTCCTCTGATTCGTGAATTGGTCGACGCAAAATTGATAGAACGGGGATTGGAGCAGGCACGCAGCATGCATACCCGGCTGGGAGTGCCTCTTTATGATGCCGAACAGATGATTATGCATCCCAATAAGGAAAATGCAAATGTCCCTCACGGGCCTGAAGCCACCAACCTTACACTGGCTGAAGGGATCAAAAAGGAATATGCGCTCTTAAACGTCTTTCCTCAGGAGGTCGGTGAGGCCCATATGCGCGGGGACATACACCTTCACGACCTCGGGTTTATTGATCGGCCTTATTGTTCCGGCCAGTCCCTGGAGTATTTGAAAAAGTTCGGACTGAATCTTCCCAATTCCCTTGCAATGGCAAAGCCGGCCAAACATCCCGAGGTTCTACTTGCCCATATGGTGAAATTTGCCGCTGCCCTGCAAAGCAACTTTGCCGGGGCCATCGGCTGGGACGCGGTCAATCTGTTTTTCGCCCCTTATCTCGTGGATCTCAGCGATCGCGAGGTCAAGCAGCTTGCCCAGATGTTGATCTTTGAGTTTTCCCAGCAGGCAGTGGCACGCGGGGGACAGGCCATCTTTTCCGACATTAATCTTTATTGGGAGGTCCCAAAACACTTTGAAGACGTCCCGGCAATAGGGCCTGGCGGGACCTACACCGGAAAGACGTACGCGGACTATGAAAAGGACGCTCAGCGATTTGTATGGTTCCTTTTTGATGTCTATAAAGAAGGAGATGGAGCGGGCAGGCCCTTTTTTTTCCCAAAACCGCTTGTGCACATCACGGAAAAGTTTTTCAGGACACCGGGGCACGAGGAGTTCTTGAATCATATCTGTGATGTTGCCGCAGACAAAGGCAACACCTACTTTGTCTTTGACCGTGGCAGCACTGCCAAGATATCCGAATGTTGCAGGCTAAGCTTTAAGCTGGAGCAATCAGATCTTGAAGATGCCAAAGAGCCATGGAAGATGCGGTATTCAGCGCTCCAGAATGTAACATTGAATCTCCCTCGAATTGCCTACAAGTCCGGCAAAGATAATTCCGGCCTTTTTGAAAATATTACAGAGATGATGAAGATAGCAGCCGATGCGCATAGCAAAAAACGAGAATTCATACAGAGGCTCCTTGCAAACGAAAAATCGGGCCCTCTGAATCTCCTGACCATGAAACTCGATGGGACCCCTTATCTGAGGATGCACCGATGCACCTATTTGATCGGCATGGTCGGGTTAAACGAGCTGATTCAATATCACATTGGGCAGGAGATGCATGAATCACACGATGCCACGAGATTCGGCCTGGAGGTGATTGCCCATATGAAACTTGTGGCCGACAAGTTAAGCCGGAAGTATGGAATGAAATTTGTCTTGGAACAGACCCCGGCAGAAAGTACGGCTTACCGTTTTGCCAAACTCGACCTCAAATATTATCCCGAGGAAGCCAAAGAGATCGTAAAGGGGAATCTTGATAAGAATGAGGTTTATTATACCAATTCTACATTATATAATGTGGGCGCCCCCATGAACCCGATCGAAAGGGTGAAACTGGAAGGGAGATTCCATCCGATCATCGAAGCAGGCGCTATTACACATGTTTGGCTTGGCGAATCAAAACCGCCAAAGGAGTCATTGGCAAATTTTATAATAAAGACTTTTAGGTATACGAAAAATGACCAGATCGCGTTCTCCCCGGAGTTTACCGCCTGCAAAGAGTGCGGCAAGGTCAGCCGGGGACTGAGTGAGAAGTGTTCCTATTGCGGCTCGGGAGACGTGGATGGTATCACCCGCATCACGGGTTATTTTACCAGGGTCTCGAGCTGGAACAAGGGAAAGCTCGGTGAATTAAAAGATCGATATCGAAACCAGGGACAGTTTGGAGGACAGGAGGCACTATGACACTTTTCACCAAGAGCCTTTGCAGCGCATGCCAGGAAGTAAAACAACAATTTGATCTTGAAATGCTGGGAATAAAACTGGAAGAGTTGGGGCCTGACAATCCAGGCGCTTTAGCCCATCTGGCCTGGCATGAATTAGTAGAAACCGTGGAGACAAAAGGGCTTCCGATCCTGGTGCTTAACGATTCGAGCGCCATCGCCGACGCGGATAAAATAAAGGATTATCTCTTTTCTATCGACAAAAGTTGATGGTTTCGTAAAAAGTCTTTTGTGAACGACTTTGAGCATTTTGGGAGAAAAGCACTTAAGCTGTTCAGCATTAAAAAATGCTAACATCTTAAGTGCGCTCAAAATGCTCATGAAGTGAACAAAATTGACTTTTTACGAAACCATCACAGTTAGGTAGTGTCTATTTTTCGCTGGACACCGGCTAGTAGATGTGTGAGTAAGCTTCCGCCTATTAAAGGCTTTATAGAAACCTCCTTGTTGGACTGGCCGGGAAAGGTCTGTTCAGTACTTTTTCTTCCTTACTGCAACTTCAGGTGCCCATTTTGCCATAATCATGTGCTGGTCACATCTGCCGAGTCCCTGGAAACCATCCCGCTAAATACCGTCCTTAACCGCCTTCTCCCTATGAGAGAGTGGATTGACGGGGTTTGTATCTCCGGAGGAGAACCGACCATTCATCCGGGGCTTCTTGATCTGATAAAGGAAATACGCGCGGAAGGGTTTAAGATTAAGCTCGATACCAATGGTACTCAACCGGAGACCTTACGCCATCTTATTATGGAAAAATTCGTGGATGAGATAGCTATGGATGTCAAGGGGCCCTTAGATGATATCAGCTATTCAGCATGCGCCGGAGTATCCGTACCTATCGAACTCATCCGAAAGAGTATAGAACTCTTGCTGGAAAATCGTGTCCCATATATGTTTCGTACCACTGTAGTCCCATCGCTCCTTCCTGAAAACAAGATATATGAAGTGGCGGAACAACTGCGGGGCGCAACCGGGCTGACTCTACAAAATTTTAACCCGATAGATCCGATGGATCCGGCCTTGAAAGTGGTAGCGCCATATTCTGAAGAGAAACTGACAGAGATCCAGGAAGGTGTGGATGAAATTATTAAAGGATTGGACTAAAAAAACGCACTGTGATTGAAAAAAGGGTGAAAATCTTCGAAAACTAAACATAATACCTGGTAATCATTTTGGGAGATCGACTTTTCCCTGAAGACGTACTCTAAGCAAGGTGTACAAAATTAATAAAGAAGGATATTAAAAATAATAGAAACTTTCTTGATAAGGCCCTCATGACAAGAGGGTTTTAGTGGAACATGCTGATTTAAAAATAAAGATGTGCATCACATGGAGGATATAAAAGTGCCGGAGTCACACCCTGAAGCGGGCAGGTACGAGCCCCACTCTTCTGGTTTTTCATCTTTTTTACGCAAGGAGAATAGCGTTTCAAAGACGGGTACGGAAAACGCCGGTTTTTGGGAAAGCCTCAGCGAAAATCTCTATAACCGTCTTAAGGCATTCGGCATTGTAGATCCATCCGGCATGGAAGTTAAGTTTGATTTTGAGTTTAACCTCCCCATCAAGGATCAAGGTGTGCCGATGCTCATTCAGATTAAAAAACGTGTCGAAAGCGAGGCCGCGGAAGCGGTAGATATCGAAATGCTCCGGAGACGGGTCTCAGATATTATCGGGAACAGTAAGCTAAAAAGATTCGTTGCCGAACTCGACAAGAATGGCAATATCCGTCCTGTTTATTTTGTAGACCTTAAAAATAATGTGGTCTCTTTATAGAAAAATTGAACGCTGAGACCTTTCAGTAAAAATCTATCTCCTCTGCTTCCTCGGACAAAATCGAACGTTTTTCAAAGGTCTCGTCCAATGCGGAGTGAATGGATCACTATTTTATGAATCTCATCATCTCCCCTTAATGTTTTCATTATGTTTTCGATTTCAAATCGACCGGCAACCATTCCGATGAACTTCATCATACACATGCGCCCTACATCATGTGCTATAAATATGGTGCCGTCGGGTTGAAGATAATTTCGAAAAAGACTCATGATCGGGTCTATAAATCTTTCGTTGTAGACCAATTCAGAGCCGCAAATAATATCATATTTCCCTGTCAGATCCGGGTTGTTCCAATCCAACTTTCGTACAGATACGTTATCCAGTCCATTGCGTTCCACATTCATTCGGAGGAGATCAAGAGCGTCATCCTCATAATCTGTAATCGTCACCTTGTGCCCCAAAGCTCCAAGGGCCAGGCCGACAACACCCATCCCGGCGCCAATTTCGAGTATTTCCTTTTCCTTTTCAATCTTCATTCGAATCAAATGATCGGCTAATATTAGTGATGCCTCCCATATCTTAATCCAAAAAGGAAACTCGCTGATATATTCCTCACCTTTATCCGCAAGATTGCCAATAAAGGTATCCCAGTTTTTTACCTGATAAAGATCCAGTTTTTTACCACCAAGTGCAATGGGCGTTGTGTCCAATTCATATTTTTCCGTTATAGGCACGGCTTCCATGTTGATATCCTTGATGATGATTTCGTAAAAAATCCATATTGAGAACGATGAATTCGACCTTTTGCGAGATCATTAATAGTATGCATTGCCTTTAAAGTCAAGGAGCAGGCCATGGCTGAAGAAAATCAACGCATGGTTTTCTATCGTAAAAATCAATGGAACCATGTCAACCTATCGGAATTATCTATTTTACTAATTGGCAAACTTAATATAATAATCCCTGTTATATGCATTGAGAGCTTTGATTGGGGTTTGAGGCAAAAGACCTTTAACCGTAAAACAACAGGGAGGAACTAAATGACAGCATTTAAAAATCTCTTTGCAACCCGTTGGGGAATTATTGGAGTAGGCGCCTTTATCGGGGTCTTTGCAGCCCTTTTGCAGAAGTGGGGCAACCCTGGCAACATGGGCATCTGCGTGGCCTGCTTTGGGCGGGATATTGCAGGCGCCCTTGGGCTCCATCGCGCTGCTGTGGTCCAGTACATGCGACCGGAGATCATCGGGTTTGTCCTGGGCTCGTTGATCACCGCCTATCTTTTCAGAGAATTTCGGCCCCGGGCGGGTTCAGCTCCCATCGTAAGGTTTGTGCTCGGGGTCTTTGCCATGATCGGGGCCCTGGTCTTTTTAGGATGTCCCTGGCGGGCCATGTTGCGTCTGGCCGGGGGGGATGGGAACGCTGTGGTCGGAATGCTTGGCTTAGTCGGTGGCATCTGGATCGGCACCCTCTTTCTGAAAGGAGGATATAACCTGGGACGAACTCAGAAAACCTATGCCGCGGCAGGATGGATACTCCCGCTGATCATGCTCGGTTTCCTCGCATTGATGCTGATCTTTCCACAGATTCAGGGACAGGATAAAAGCGGGGTGCTCTTTTACAGCGTCAAGGGTCCGGGATCAATGCACTCCCCGCTGATCATATCCCTTGCCGTGGGTCTTGCCGTCGGGTTCTTAGCACAGCGGAGCCGTTTTTGCACTATGGGGGCCTTTCGGGACCTGATCCTGTTTCGGCAGGCACATCTCCTCTCGGGGGTCATCGGCCTTGTGGTCGCCGCATTTATTACAAATCTGATTCTGGGGCAATTTCACCCCGGCTTTAATACCCAGCCGGTAGCTCACAACATGAGCCTCTGGAATTTCGGAGGGATGGCGCTGGCCGGCCTGGCCTTTGCCCTGGCCGGTGGATGTCCGGGACGCCAGCTATTCCTGGCCGGGGAGGGCGATGGTGATGCAGCGATTTTTGTCCTGGGGATGATCATCGGCGCTGCCTTTGCTCACAACTTCGGCCTGGCCAGTTCGCCCAAAGGGGTGGGGCCTCATGGAATCGCCGCCGTAGTCATCGGGCTCATCGTCTGCCTGTTTATCGGGTTCACTATGAGAAAAACGAACTAATGTCCATTCAGAAGGTCTCAGATGGCCGAAACATAGACCGCGGTATACTGGTGTTCGAACACACCAGTGAAGTAATCCGGGCAGAGAGCCTTCTCAAATCAGAGGGATGGAAGATTCGTGTTATGGGACCGCCGCCTGAGATTCGAAGCGGCTGCGACCTGGTCATCGAGTTTCCCCTTATAGAAGAGCTGAAGGTTTTGAGGACGCTCCGGGCAGCCGAAATCTCGCCCATTCAGGCGGTCCCGGTCAGCAGCCCACTGCTGCACCCCGTAGATCTCTTCCACGTCAAAGACTTTGGCCGGTACCTGATGGTTCGGGCGGCCAATATGAAGTTGACCGTTGACAAGGAGAGCTTGACCATTGTGAACATCTCAGGGGGTGGTTGCCCGGATGTCCCATATCTGGCCCGGCACATGGTGGGCAAGTCTTTGACTGAAGCGCCTCGCCCGCGGGATATCGGCCATACCCTCTGTGGCTATGCCCTGCAGTTAGCCTTCGAGGAGATGTGGCGTCGATGCTCGCTGTAGCAGGAACCATACCTGATCGAGATTTCCCGCTTGTTGCGGGAACGGTTACGTTAAAAGGCTCTAATATCTGTATCCAGGGAAACCAGGCCCCTGTGAACCGGGGGACCCCGGCGTTGCTGGCCGCGGCCATCAAGAGTGGAGAGGTACTGGGCGAACCGGCCCCTTTTGCTTATCTGGTCGGGGATATCGGCTTGGGAGACGGGAGCCGGCGCCTTTATGAATACCTGACCCGGCATTTGGGCCGGGCAGATTTTAACACCATCACATTCCATTACATGCAACCGGACGTGGATTGGCACAACCGGGTCCTGTTTGCCGCGCACGAGATGACAAAACGGCCGATCCTGATCGCGGATGCCGGATTCATGTACGCGGCCAAGATGAGCGGACAGTCTCCGACATACGATCTGTTTACTCCTGATGCAGGGGAACTCGCTTTTCTCGCGGATGAAGCCGCCCCGCATCCTTTTTACACGCGGGGATTTATCCTGCATGAGGAGAACCGGATACCGGCTTTGATCTCGCGGGCATACGCGCACGACAATGCCGCCTGCTATCTCCTGGTCAAGGGGAGCAAGGATTACCTTGCCGGCAAAAGCGGGATTCATGCCACTGTCCACAGCCCTGCGGATGAGGCCATGGAGGCGATAGGTGGAACCGGGGACACCCTTACCGGCATTGTCACGGCCCTGGTTGGAGCCGGCATGGAGATAAGCGAAAGCGCGGTTGTGGCCGCGCGGGCAAACCGATTGGCCGGGCATTACGCGCGGCCCGCGCCCGCTACCCACATAATGGAGATCATTTCCCATATACCAAGAGCGCTGGAAGAGGTTCTCCGGGAGAGAAAGTAAAGTCGAAAAAATGAAAACTTTTTGCGAAATCCTCAATTTTGATGGTTTCGTAAAAAGTCTTTGATGAGCTTATCTTGGTCTCTTTTTCATAGAGGTTCTTAGTGAAGCGAAGCGTAAAAATTGCAAACTGTTTGAGG
>JAUVFC010000040.1 GCA_030594505.1 Desulfobacterales bacterium | reverse complement strand
TTTCTGTCCCTGTTCTGATCGGAAGCGGGCTTTCGCCGGGAAATGCTGACGAGCTTTTCCCCCTTTCAGATGGAGCGATCGTTGGAAGCGGCTTTAAAGAAGGGGGCGACTGGCGCAATCGAGTAGACTTTAAACAAGCCTCAGATTTTATGAAAAAGATCAAGTCAATTCGCGGGGACGGTTAAGAATATACGATTAGTGTTCATTCAGAAATGGTAGGTTTTGTCCCAAGACAAGGCCGCACAAAGGTTTCTACCGGAGGCGTAGTCCCGCCAGGGCGGGACGGAGAAAGCGGTATTGGGGCAAAAGATGCCGTTTCTGGATGGACACTTATCCTTCTGTGCCAATAACCTTATACCCGCTTTTCTGAAGCGAGTCTGCAATAGGCTCCACCTCGCATGGTTTCAACCTGAAATAATAAATATTTTCATCCTTCCTGTGGGGCGCCATTCCTACACTTATTATCTGTCCCCCGCTGTCTTGTATGATGTGAGAGACTTCTTTAAAGGCTTTTGGGTTGGCGCCAAGCGCCACATCTACACGAGAACTGTTGGTTAGAAGTCCCATCATGCTAACAAATGCTTCCAGAATATCTGTTATCGTGATGATGCCGATCAGTTTTTGGTTTTCAACCACAGGTATTCCGCCTATTTTGTGTTTATGGATAATCCGGGCAGCAGTTTCAATATTAGTGTCCGGATGAAGCACAATAGGATCCTTTACCATGATATCTTTCAGTGACAGGTCTGTTACCATGGATGGGATAAATGCCTGCTTCAGGTCTGTCAAGGTAACAAAACCTATGAAATTGTTATCGTGGTTTACCACGGGGAGGTGGCGGATAGAATGAGCGTTCATGAGGTCAAGAGCATCCTTTATGGAAGCGTCTTCTGAAATGGTGATCGGGTTTTTGATCATTAGAGATCTGATTCGCATAAACGGTTTTCTCCTTTCATATAGACTTCCACCAGGAAATTCTATAGAATCTTCCACGGCCTGGGAAGAAATATCTTTTCGTATAGGTAAAGAGCGTATCTATCGGTCATGCCGGCGATGAAATCACACACATCCCGCTCTCTCGATTCTGTTCGCTTCCCGATTTCCTTTTTAAACAAGGTATCATTTGTGAGTAGGGCATTGTACAATTCAAAGACGATCTTTTTGGATCGGATAAAATCGTCATGGACTTCATTGACATCATAGACATGCTCATACAGAAAATCTCGAAGAATGATTATTGCTTCATGGACGTCGTCACTTATCCGAACATCTGAAGGACCCTTGAGTGTGTTAAGTATGAGATCTTTAACCATGGTGTCGATTCTTTTTGAGTGGGTATCTCCTATAACCCGAAGACACTTCTTTGGGATATCGGCCATCACAACCACGCCACCCCTTAGAGCATCATCCAAATCGTGATTTACGTAGGTGATAATATCAGATATTCTGACAACTCTTCCTTCCATGGTTTGGGCCAATTCACCAGTCTCTTCAGGGAAGAGTTTTTTTTTGCCTTTGGAGTGCTTTAGTATTCCGTCCCGGACCTCGGCAGTCAAGTTCAGACCCTTGCCGTTTTTTTCCAGCTTGTCTACGACACGCAGGCTTTGTTCATTATGTGCAAATCCTTCAGGAAATATCTCGTTGAGAACAGCTTCTCCGGCATGTCCAAAAGGGGTATGACCAAGGTCATGTCCTAAGGCGACAGCCTCGGTCAACGCTTCATTCAGTTTAAGGGCATTGGCGATAGTCCGGGCAATTTGGGCAACTTCCAGCGTATGTGTGAGGCGGGTGCGATAGTGATCGCCGGTAGGAGACAGGAAAACCTGTGTCTTGTGTTTGAGACGGCGAAACGCTTTGGAGTGCACGATGCGGTCTCTGTCTCTCTGAAAATCTGTCCGGATACTGCAAGGCGGTTCCGGTACAAGGCGTCCTTTTGTGTTTATACTTAAAACAGCAAGAGGGGAAAGGGTGGTTCGTTCTTTTTCTTCGAGTTGCTTACGAATATTAAATTCCATTAATCTGCGGTTTTGTTGAGGATTTTGGATATGGTTTTTTTTAATTTTGTCAGGTCAAAAGATTTTACCACATAATCTGTGGCGGCGGCCGCCCGATTATGCTCCTGAAAAGAATCGTAAGCAGTACACAAAATGACGGGAAGTTCCGGTGACTGTTGGCGGATGAGCTGGAGGAGGTCCAGTCCATTTGTGTCTCCGAGTTTAATATCTAAAATCGCCAAGTCGAACTTACTAGTTTTTATTTGATCAAGGGCTTCTTTTGCATTTCCGGCAAGACTTACTTCGTGGCCATTGTCCGTCAACTCTTCTTTGTAGAGATGCCTGATATGATCTTCATCATCTATTACCATGATATGTGCCATTGATTTTCTCCCCTAAGACGACTAAGATAATAATAATTCATTACACAGTTATATCTTTAAGGTCAAGTTATCAATTATTGGTTTGAAGAAAAAAAATAAGATCATCAAAGACTTTTTACGAAACCATCAATATTTATTATACTTGAAAGAGTGGTGTTTCGTAAAGGGCAACCGTAATAATACCGCAAAAAAATGAGAAGATTTTTTTTAAGTAAGAGTTCAATATTATCCGGGAACCCCGCATTAACCGGTTCTGATGTAAGGCATATCCGTAATGTTCTTCGGCTTGGGCCGGGAGACAGGATTGCCATATTTGATGGTGAGGGGACGGAATATGAGTGCAAGATTGTAACCAGCTCACCTCGGTGTATAACATTATCTGTATTGAATTCAGCTCATATGACCCGGGAATCTCCAGTGCATATTACTATCGCTCAGTCGCTTCTTAAAGGATCTAAGACGGACTGGATAATTCAAAAGCTTACAGAGCTTGGCGTTACAACGTATATACCTTTCTTGGCGCAGCGCTCTATTCCAAAACTTGATATCGGTAGAGCCGAATCTCGTCATCACCGGTGGACAAAGATTGCATATGAGACGTTAAAACAGTGTGGTCGCAGTGTAGTACCCGAAATTAAACCGCTCAGTTCCTTTGATGAGATAATCCGGTTAAAAGAGGAATATGATCTTAAACTAATATTTTGCCCGGAGAGTATAGATAAGTCCCTGAAATACTTGATAGATGGTATGCCAAAGCCGCAAAAAATTATTGGCGTAATTGGACCGGAGGGTGGATTTACACCAGCAGAGATCAATGCTGCCAGAGACTGTGGATATGTACAGGTATCTTTAGGGGTAAGGATATTGCGTGGCGAAACCGCGGCAATTACAGTGGCAGCGATCTTACAGTATGTATATGGTGACCTTGGATATTGAGAGCTTTGTCCCTACAGCTATTAGAGAATATGTAAGGAAATAATAGCCATAAATTTTCTTGACACCCAATCATAAATTAGCTAAAAGCCTCTCAACGCTACACAATTTGGGACAATGTAACTTATTGAAATTACAACCCCCAAAAGATCAATCCGAATCCAAACTTGTAACGTTTTGTTTAATATATCAACGAGTTATAAAAAGTGTTAGGCCGGGGTAGCTCAGTCGGTAGAGCAGCGGACTGAAAATCCGCGTGTCCCCAGTTCGATTCTGGGCCCCGGCATCGCCATGCCTCATCTCATGCCTCGATAGGGAGAAATATGATTCGCAAGGCAACCATTCGGGACGTAAAATCAATATATAACATCCTTAAAACATATGCTGATGCCGGTCAGCTCCTTCCTCGTGCTATTAGTGAGCTATATGATCATCTGAGAGATTTCAATGTCTATGAAGCAGAGGATGGTCGTGTAATTGCCGCCTGTGCTCTGCATATTTGTTGGGAAGATTTAGTAGAGATACGATCCCTGGCTGTTGTTGAAGAATACCAACGCCGCGGGATTGGTTCCCAATTAATAGAGGCCGCATTTGAAGATGCGAAGTCACTGGAAGTAAATCGGATTTTTACGCTTACCTATCAACAAAATTTTTTTGAGAGACACGGCTTTCGGGTTATAGACAAGTCCACACTCCCACAAAAAATATGGGCTGAATGTATAAGATGTGTAAAATTTCCAGACTGCGATGAGACAGCGATGTTGCGGGTTCGTTGAAATGTTGTGTTGTTTTGTATTCATAGTGTAGAAAAACATACACGAAAGAGAAAAAAACAGGGCAATTTTTCCGTACGGTTTTATATAATTCGTTGAAATTATTATTGTTCTTGTTGTGCCACGGAAATGGCACCGAAATTGCTTACTTTAAAGGGTACTTTATAGAAAAATACTTTTATAGAAAAATACTTTTATAGAAAAATACTTTATAAAATTGAGATATGTCCGATAAGTATAAGTAATAAGTACGGAGAGGCTATGCATAGTCCATAGTTGCTTGACAATTTTTTGGGTTTAATTTATATTAAGTATTTAATTCGTTGAGTTTGTTTAACTTCCAAGGATGAGGTTGAACCGTGGCACAAAAAAATTTAACATTCCTGATTATTCCTGAATGCACATCTCGAGTTAAGCAATTCAAACTTTCCAGATTGTGGTTTCGTTTTACTGTTTGGTTCTTTGCAATTACTTTGATCGGTACGTGTTATATCTTCTGCGATTATTATCGGATGAAGATATCCATGCCTGGCACCAACCTCCTTCAAAATGAGATCGAAGACCAACGTTCTCAAATCCAGGCCTTTTCCGAAGAAATCAACACTCTGAAGCAAGACATGTTAAAATTGAAAAGGCTTGATGAAAAAATACGTATTATTGCCAACATGAAGCCTCGCGATAAACAGGCCATTTTTGGTATTGGTGGTCCTCTTCCGGAGGACCTTGATGCAAATCTCCCCTTGACAAAAAAACACAATGCCCTGGTTCGGGATATGCACGAACAACTTGAGCATCTCACAATGGCCTCTGATTTACAGATGAAAAGCTTCCAAGATCTTGTTGTATCTTTGGAAGATCAAAAATCTTTTCTTGCGGCTACACCTTCCATTCGACCCACTGTTGGTGGATGGCTATCTTCGAGATTCGGTTATCGGACTTCACCTTTTACCGGGCGCCGTGAGTTCCACAAGGGATTGGACATAGCCGCTCGCGTGGGTACTTCTATTATTGCACCAGCTTCCGGCGTGGTGACCTTTACCGGCAAGAAGGGCTCTTATGGATTGGTGCTTATTATCAATCACGGTCATGGAGTTGTTACCCGTTACGGACATCTCAAAAAGTCTATGATTAAAGTGGGGGACAGGGTTAAACGTGGTGAGAAGGTTGCTTTGGTCGGAAGTAGCGGGCGAAGCACCGGGCCCCACGTGCATTATGAGGTGAACGTAAACGGTATTCCTGTTAACCCGGAAAAGTATATACTTGATTAGTCGCAGTATGCGGTATGCAGTAAGGAGTATGCAGTGACTAATTGTTTTTAAACTGCCCTCTGTCTTCCGTTCTCTAAACCCCGTCTTCTGTATTCAATTCTTCAATCATTTCGTATCCAGTCATTTTTGACAGTTTCGTAAAAAGTCTGATTCAACGAATTTGTCATTTCGACCGCAGGGAGAAATCTTATATTTTCAGCATATTACAGGATAAAGATTTCTCGCTTCGCTCGAAATGACAAGCTACCGAGACTTTTTACGAAACCATCAGTTTTAAAAAGATTGAAAAACAACAAGGATTGTATTAACTTTATGTTTGTTATGAATAAGGTGGGCATGCCCATACTATGATTAGAGACCTTTGCATAATTGCCATTTTGAGCGCTATGCTTCACTTCGTGCCCGTGATGCGGCGTCAGGCTTCAAAATTTAATCCTCGAAATACTCAATGTATTCCTCCGGTTAAATTTTTCACCTTCCTTGCCTGACGAAAAAATGTCGCATTATGCAAAGGTCTCTATTAGTGAAAGGATACCGTGTTATTAAATGATAGGAAATTTACTCAAAAAAGTATTCGGAAGCAAGAACGAGCGAGAGCTTAAAAAATTACAACCAATTGTTGACCAAGTCAATTCCTTCGAGCCTAAAATAAAGGAATTGAGCGATAACGACTTAAAGGCCATGACGTCCACATTTCGCGAACGCTTCGAACAGGGCGCATACCTTGATGAAATCCTTCCAGAAGCATTCGCGGTCGTCCGGGAGGCATCTGCCCGAACCTTGAACATGCGTCATTTTGATGTTCAGTTAATGGGAGGACTTGTTCTTCACCAGGGGAAGATTGCGGAAATGAAGACAGGTGAGGGGAAGACCTTGGCTGCGACTCTTCCTGTATATTTAAACGCGCTAACCGGCAAAGGGGTTCATGTAGTAACCGTGAACGACTACCTTGCCAAAAGAGATACTGAATGGATGGGGGCAATATATAAGTTTTTGGGGTTGTCGGTCGGCACCGTGGTTCATGGCCTGGATGAAGAAGAACGCAAAAAAGAATACTCTGCTGATATCACGTATGGAACGAACAACGAATTTGGTTTTGACTATTTGCGTGACAACATGAAGTTTTCAAAAGAAGAACTGGTGCAAAGGGAGTATTATTATGCAATCGTGGATGAGGTGGACAGCATACTGGTTGATGAGGCGAGGACGCCCTTAATTATCTCCGGGCCTGCTGAGAAATCGACTTCCTTGTACTATCAACTGAATACGGTCATTCCTCGTTTGCAACGTGATAAGGATTATACCATTGATGAGAAGGCGCGTGCGGCGATCCTTACAGAAGAAGGAATCGCACGCTGTGAAAAAATTTTACAGGTAGATAACCTCTATGAGCCCAAACATATCGAAATACTCCACCACCTGAATCAGGCGCTGAAGGCCCACACCCTTTTTAAACGCGATGTAGACTATATTGTAAAAAATGGTGAAGTTATCATTGTAGACGAGTTTACCGGCAGGCTAATGCCTGGCAGGCGTTATAGTGAAGGGTTACACCAGGCTCTTGAAGCAAAGGAAAACGTCAAAGTCGAGAATGAGAATCAGACCTTAGCCTCGGTAACCTTCCAGAATTACTTCCGAATGTATGAAAAGCTGGCTGGAATGACAGGTACCGCTGACACGGAAGCGGCTGAATTTAAAAAGATTTATAATCTGGATGTAGTAGTTATTCCTACAAACCTTCCCATGATTCGCGACGCTTTTCCCGATTCAATTTACAAAACCGAGGAAGAGAAATTTAAAGCAGCAGCCAGAGAGATCAAGGAACTGAACAAAAAGGGACAGCCGGTCCTTGTGGGAACGGTTTCTATTGATAAATCAGAGAAACTGAGTCGCATGCTCACTAAAGCAGGGATCAACCATTCTGTTCTGAATGCAAAAAACCATGAAAAAGAGGCGGAAATTATAGCAAAAGCAGGCCAGATGGATACAGTGACCCTCTCCACCAATATGGCCGGACGCGGTACGGACATCGTTTTAGGCGAGGGTGTCAAAGAGCTTGGCGGACTTCGCATAATCGGTACAGAGAGGCACGAAAGCCGGCGTATCGACAACCAACTCCGGGGTAGATCCGGTCGTCAGGGGGATCCCGGCTCCTCCCGATTTTATCTTGCACTTGAAGATGACCTCCTTCGTATATTTGGGGGTGAACGGATTTCTTCTATTATGGACAGACTCGGGGTAGAAGAGGGTGAGCCGATCGAACATGGACTGATAAGCAAGGCGATTGAGAACGCTCAACGCAAGGTCGAGGGCCACAACTTTGATATTCGTAAGCATCTACTCGAGTATGACGATGTTATGAATCAACAACGCGAGGTCATCTATGATTACCGCCGTGAGGCCGTGAGGGACGACAGTATTTATCCACTAATTGAAGAGATGATAGAGGAGGTGGCAGAGACGATCGCGGGTGAGTTCGCCGACGAAAAGCATCTTCCGGAAGATTGGGACCTAAAAGGGCTCGGAACCGCTGTTCATGATAAGTTGGCTTTTAAGATCGAGCTGAACGGATCTCTTTTGGATGGCCTTACGCGTGAAGGACTGCAAGAATATATCATTAAAGAGGCCATTAAGCGGTATCACGAGAAAGAAGAGTATATCGGCGCTGACACAGCTCGTTCTCTCGAGCGGATGGTTATGTTGCAAACCGTGGACAGCGCCTGGAAGGACCACCTTCTTGCCATGGATCATCTAAAAGAGGGGATCGGGCTACGAGGATATGGTCAGAGAGACCCCCTGCTTGAGTACAAACAGGAAGGCTTTATGATGTTTCAGGCAATGGTGGAACGGATTAAAGAGGCTACTGTTACCACACTTTTTAAGATACAGGTCGTCCGCCCGGAAGAAATTGACAGTATGCAGAAGCCCAAAGAACAGCGAATGACTTTTTCACATGGTGAACCCTCTGCCAGACAGCCCGTGAAGCGAGAGGGGAAAAAGGTGGGCAGGAATGCGCCGTGCCCGTGTGGAAGTGGAAAAAAATATAAAAAATGTTGTGGGAGAACCTAACTGTGGAGGATTTACAGGTGCCGGGTTTTTTGGCTGCCGCGGGGCCTGCCGGTTTAAAAAAAGACGGGGTAAAAGATCTTGGGATTATCTTTTCCACGGTTCCTGCAACTGTTGCGGGTGTCTTTACCCGAAACCGTATAAAGGCAGCGCCGGTACTTTTTGATATAGAACGGATAGGTTCGGGGCAATGTCAGGCTATTGTGGCAAATAGCGGTAATGCCAACGCATGTACTGGAATACAGGGTATGAGGGATGCCGAAGCAATGGCCCGAGCTACAGGCAAAGCCCTGCAAATAGATGAGTCTCTGGTGATGGTTGCTTCTACCGGAGTCATCGGAAAGACGTTAGACATCTCAAAAATTGAAAATGCCATCCCTGGAATCCTTCAGCATCTGACCTCATCAGGCCTTCCGGATGTAGCTGAAGCAATTATGACCACAGACAGTGTTCCGAAGATAGTCTCGAAAAAAGGGAGTATATCAGGGAAGGAGTTTACTGTAACAGCCATGGCAAAGGGCGCGGGCATGATTCGTCCGGACATGGCAACCATGCTCTGCTTTGTATGTACAGATATCGGCGCATCGCATAATATCCTGCAGGAGTCATTAAAGGTCGCGGTAGACAAATCGTTCAATATCATAACGGTTGACGGAGACACCAGCACCAATGATACGGTTTTACTGCTGGCGAACGGACTTTCCGGAATCACCCTTGAACATGATAAGTCTCTGGAGATGTTCCGGGATATTCTTGATGATCTCTTAATTCAGCTTGCCCGTATGATCGTGAAAGACGGTGAAGGGGCAACCAAACTTGTAACAGTTCTTGTTAAAGGCGGTCGTACTGTTGATGAGGCAAAAGGAGTGGCTGAGACCGTGGCCAACTCCAGCCTGGTAAAGACCGCACTTTTCGGCGAGGACGCCAACTGGGGACGGATAATGGCGGCAGCAGGCCGAGCAGGGGTCCCTGTTAACCCGGATGCGATAGATATCTATTTTGATGATATATGCATGGTAAAATCCGGAATGGGGTTGGGAGACGAGATTGAGGCCGCTGTAACGAGTATTTTAAAGACCGATCAGTTTACCATTACCATTGATTTGAATTCAGGAGAAGAAAAAGCAGAGGTGTTAACCTGCGACCTTTCGCTTGATTATGTCAGGATAAATGCTGATTATAGAACGTGAAAAATAAATTTAGGAATTGGGGAATTAAGGGATTGTGAATTACAAGAGATTTTGGTTGGGTAAAGTCCGTTGTCTGTTGTCCGTCGTCCGTTGCATTAAGACGTGACGTATTCAGGTGAGCGCCCGCGTTCTATGGTTTCAGCTACTAAGCGTGGATCAGTATAGGTCAATAGTTGCTTTCAACTGACTACGGACAGCATCCGATTTTTCAGGGTCTGTGCCCTTAGAAAAATTCCTTAATTCCCGAATTCCTAAATCGTTTTTGAGGCTAAGATGCCCGTTTACGAATATACAGCTTTTGATGATCGAGGCAGAAACAGGAGCGGTATCACAGATGCCGACAGTATTGTTGCTGCGCGACAAAAGTTAAGGGGGGCCGGACTATTCCCTGTGGAGGTAAAGGAGGCACAGGTCCAAAGCCGGATCTCCACACGTCAAAAGTTCGATCTTGCCGGATTATTTAATAGGGTAACAACGGACGATGTTACGGTAATGACTCGACAACTTGGCATTCTCCTTGGCGCAGGTCTCCCTTTGGTTACGTCCCTGAACGGATTGATTCAGCAGACGACCAAGCAATCGTTGAAGAAGATTATTGTTGGGATCAAAGAAGATGTCAATGAAGGACAAAGCTTAGCCGTAGCATTGTCTCGTTATCCGAGAATATTTTTTCCATTTTATATCAACATAGTAAGGGCCGGCGAGGCTTCCGGAACACTCGATGTGGTTCTCAACCGGCTGGCAGAGTTGAGGGAAAAACAGCAGGCGCTTAGGGGGAAAATCAGAGCAGCTCTTGCCTATCCTGTCTTTATGTTTGTTATAGGGAGTTCGGTCCTGTTCTTTTTGATGACGTTCATTGTTCCTAAGGTCACACAGGTCTTTTCAGAGATGCAACAGGCTCTTCCCG
>JAUVFC010000016.1 GCA_030594505.1 Desulfobacterales bacterium | reverse complement strand
GAGCCAGTTTCAAAACGTCCCCTTTTACCTCCCGCCATCGGCGGGACGTCAGGCTCATCCCGCCGAGGCGGGACTCGAAATACATCAAGTATTCCTGCGGTTAGAATTTTCGCCTTCCCCCGGCGACGGGACTTACAGCTTGACCTTGGGGCAAAATTGAACATTCTGAAACTGGCTCTTAAGTCCAAATTCAACTTTAAAATCAGTAGCTTTAACAACCGGCTTAATAGATCTGTTTTGTCTTACTAAATCAACAATTCCGTATCGAGACATCATTTTGAGCGTTCGAGACAGATTGCTGCTTTTTCTTCCCGTTGCTATTTCCAACTGCTTTAGAGATGTTGGCTTTTGTTCTTTGATAATTTTTAACAATTGCTGATTCTCGCTACTGAGAACCTGTGCCATTGACTGCAAGGATTCAAACCAAACCTTTGGTTCACCCTTCTTTGGTTTGTATTCTCCCCGAGCAATGGCTATTGTCCTTTTCTTGTAATCCTGTCGTGACATGATCCCGAATTTTAATGTTTTTTTTGCCATAATTTCACCTTAAATCCACTACTTAATTATTTTGTCAACAGCCGCCCAAAAATCCTCCAATAGCTGACTCGCAGATTCATATTCGTACGGTAAAACCTTTGGAAAAATTTCATCATCCAATTCCAATAATGTTTCTAAGGATTCATCTTCATTTGAATATTTTTTCTTAGACATTTGTCAAAATAATTATCATCCAATGATAACTTTGTCAACGACTATTTATTATTATATTAAAGTATTAGATTAAACAGGCTGGCCTTATTTATATATCGGCATTTGATCAGTTTACTTTAAGTTTGGGCTGATCCAACAAAGGGTCGGTCAAAGGTCTCGTAAAAGGTCCGTGATGAGCTTATCTCGATCAGTTTTTGATAAAGGTCCTCAGTAAAAACAAGTGTCAGGCGAAACCGTGGGGCAAGTTCCGATTTACTTTTCTGAGCGAGGCTGGTATAAGTCAAGCTGTTTTTTCGGTCAGAGTTTAAATCAATTAGGACACAGACTTTCGCCGATACGCGCAGAAAACTATTCTTTCAAGTCAATTGGTTATTTATATTTGAAATCTTGATAATCTGCGTTCATCTGCGTCTAAAATAAAAGATATCCGGTATATTATGAAGCAGTTAAAAAATATTTTAAAAGAACTGGTTGGGGAAATGGAAAAGACAGTCCCCTATGCCGCGGCTCTGGCCATGGAGGTGGCCGGAGAGCGAATTTCCGCGCAGACCAGGCAGCAGTCGGCCGATCCCGTCGATCCCCAGCGGGGTATTGTCTTTACGGTATTCACGGGACGCCATTTCATGGAAAACGCTACACATGATCCGGGTGAAAGCGCACTCCGGCAAACAGCTCAGGAATTGGTCCATTGGGCGGAAAAGGAGGGGATTGACCATAAAGGTCCATCGATCGATCCCGGAGAAAAACGGGGTCAGGTCTATACAGTCTCCTGTTATACCGATCCGGAAGAGATTCCTCTCCGGGAAAAGGTTGCCGCGTGCCAGGCCTATGTAGACAAGCTTCACGGTCTTGACTCCCGAATCGTCAACGCCCTGTTTCACTACTCTTTTATCCGAAGCCAAGAACTGTTCGTAAACCGTCACAAGTGTCTTCTACAGGATCTGAAACGGACTCAGTCCGTCGCTATGATAGTAATGCGCGAAGGTGGGAGATCCGCGCGGCTCCATACAGGACACTCCCTCCAGGGAGGATACGAACACTTCCCTATCCATGACGATGAGATCACGCGGTTGTTAGCGGATTGCGGCAAGATTCTTACCGCCGAGCGGCTTACCCCAGGGACCTATGACTGTATATTTTCACCGGAATTTGCCGGGATCTTTGCCCACGAGGCCTTTGGTCACGGCACGGAAACCGATATGTTTCTCAAAAAGCGGGCCAGGGGCGAGGAATATATGAACCGGCAGGTGGCCTCCCCTCTGGTGGATATGTTTGATTCCCCGGCGCTTAAAGACCAGGCCGCCACTTTTCTTTTTGACCATGAAGGGGAGTTGAGAAGCAAAACGCAAATCATAGAAAAAGGTATCCTGTGTTCAGGGCTCACCGATCTGAACTCCGCCACCCGTCTGCACCTTCAGCGGACCGCCAACGGGCGCAGGGAATCTTTTGAGCACAAGGCGTATGCCCGTATGACCAATACGTATTTTGGCCCGGGAAAGAGCAAACTAAAAGATATGATCCGGGACATCCGATTCGGGTATCTGTTGGATCACCCTTCCAACGGGATGGAAGACCCCAAGGGATGGGGTATCCAATTAGAGGGGTACTACGCGGAGGAGATCCGGAACGGGAGGTTGACCGGCAAGGTTTATACTCCTGTCATTGTTACAGGCTATGTACCTGACCTCCTTCAGTCCATTACCATGGTTGGAGATGATGTAAAGATTTCCGGCTTGGGGATGTGCGGCAAAGGGCACAAAGAATGGGTAAAGGTGACGGACGGAGGGCCGTATCTAAGGCTTAAAGCACGGTTAGCCTAATAAAATTGCAAGAAGAACAGGAACTACAAAGCATGAACATCGAACAAATTGCCGGTCATCTTTCCGCGCTGAAAGATCTCTCCGCCTGGGAGATCATGGAGATTGAATCCCGCAGACATGAGGCCTATCTGATCTTTGAAGAGATTGAATCTTTGCGAAACGTGACCATCAGGCGGTACAAGGTGACCCTCTATGTGCGATACACCAGAGAAGGAAAAAGGGTTCAAGGGGAATCAACGATTGTTCTCTCCGAAGGGGACGATATACCTGCCAGACTCGATACGGCCCTGGAGATGGCCAGGGTGGTGGCCAATGAACCCTTTACCTTGCCTGAGCCTCCTTTGTCCTGTCCGTCTATTGAATTGGTGGACGAAAGAGTAAAAGGAGATCCCGGGACCATTCTCTATAAGATCCGGGAAGATCTCGCAACTGCGCGGGAAAAGGACATCCGTCTTAGTTCTTCCGAGATATTTGTAACGCACCAAAACTTCCGTCTCCGGAATTCTCTTGGCCTGAATGTTTCTCGGGAAGAGACGGAACTCTTTGCGGACTTTGTTCTTTTAGCCGGACAGGGAGGAAAAGAGGCTGAAAGCCAGGGGATGAAACATGCCCGCTTTTATGAAGACCTGAAAGTGGGGGCTATGATGCACGATTATGCTATATACGCCAGGGATGCTTTACGGGCACAGCTCCCTCCTACCGGACAATTTGACGTGGTCTTTTCCGAAGAGGCATTAGATACTTTTTTTAACTATTTTGCAGTCCAGGCCGGGGGAGAGGCTGCTTACCAGGGCTGGTCCACTTTTAAAGAGGGTAACCCCGTCACCCCTTCCAGGGTGTCAGGAGAGACGCTGACCCTCACCAGCAACCCTCTCATCCCGGGAGGAATGAAGAGCAGACCTGTTGACGATAACGGCCTTCCATGCAAAGTGGTCACTGTAATAAAGAATAATATCTTTCAACAAAGGACCACAAATAAACGGTATGCCGATTATTTGAAGCTGGAGCCTACGGGCGATTTTGCCAACGTCCGGATTTCGCCGGGAGAAAAGTCTTTCCGGGAACTTCTTTCCTCGGGGCCGATAGTGCACTTGCTCAGGTTCTCCACCTTTGAACCGAACTCCGTTACAGGGGCCTTTTCCGGAGAGATACGAACGGGGTACTTACTCAAGGACGGGATTTCCACCCCTATCAAGGGCGGCTCTGTATCCGGGACGATGCACAAGGCGCTGCATGAAATCTATTTTTCCAGGGAGACGGTACAACGAGCCGCTTACGTGGGGCCGAAGGGGATAAGGGTGAACAATCTCCACGTTGCGGGCGATTGAAAATCGCTAAAGGTTGCGTCAGTGCAAGCTAAGAGAAAAAACGTCTATGTATCATTACATCCGTAAGAATATCGAATCAGCCCGCAAATTGTATCAAACGTTCGGCAGCCGATTGGCGCCCGATCAAGATATTGCATCCAGGCTTGAAAGACTAAAGAAATCGACACAAAACACCCAGGAGAAGTTTTCATCGACGGGAATTTCCGCAGAATGTAGAAAATGCGGGGAGAAAGGTCAAGATTGCTGCCGTGCCGGGACAGAGAATAATTGCGATGATATATTGTTGCTGATCAACCTCCTGTTGGGCGGCGCCCTTTGCCACAAACCGATTGCCCCGACAGCCTGCGGCTTTTTGGACAGACAGGGATGTACGCTAATAGTCAGACATGTCATATGCCTGAACTATCTCTGCCAAACCATACAACAAAAAATTGATCACAAGCGCCTCATTGCGGTGCAACAAGCTATTGGCAGGGAGTTGGATCTGCAATTTGTCCTGAGCGAAAAAATCAAAGAAAAAATAAAGGAACTATCAATCACGGTTCAAAGAGTAAAGACATCCCTATGAAAGAGAGAGCTTTGCATATAGCCAAATGAGAATATTGTTGACAGAAAGGGATCGATTTTGAGAATATATTTAATATCCTGAACATCCTGTAATCCTGTCTGATAATTTTATGCTTCTCTTAAAAAGAAAGGAGGTTGCTATGGGCTATTATGTAATGCTGACAACCCTTACGGATGAAGGAAGAAAAACCCTTAAGAAGAAACCGGAACGGATCAGGGAGGTAAATAAAGAGGTTGAAGGGATGGGCGCAAAGATATTGACCCAATACGCCGTGCTCGGGCCTTACGATTTTGTAAATATTTTAGAAGCGCCGGATAACAAGACAGTCGCCAGGATTTCGGTGGAACTTGGTTCCCGAGGGACCATGCAGTCCATTACCATGGCGGCGTTCTCCATTAATGAGTTTGTCGACTCATTAAAAGGGTAGCGTGATCCTCCGGGAAAGTATAAAGCGCCTTGAAGAAAGCGTACGGTATCTCTCTGTTGAGATCGGCCCACGGAGTTACCAGGACCACGAAAAGCTCGATCGGGTGGCAGAATATATCTCCGGCCACTTTAAAGAATATGGCTATTATATCAGCGAGCAACCTTTTTCGTACCGGGGAAAAACATATCGGAATATTATCGCAAGTAGTCATGGATCAAACTCCGATAAAGAGATCATTGTAGTGGGCGCGCATTACGATACAGTGGTCGGTAGTCCCGGTGCGGACGACAATGCCAGTGCGGTTGCCGGTCTTCTGGAGCTGGCCCGGCTTATGTCGATAACCAGGGCGGTCCCGGATGTCCATTTTGCCGCTTTTGCCCTGGAAGAGCCGCCGGTATTTAGAACAGAGAATATGGGGAGTTATCACTATGCGCGAGCGCTTAAAAAGAGCGGTCGAAAAGTACTCGGCATGATCTGCCTCGAGATGATCGGGTATTTTGTTGATCGTCCCCATAGCCAGGAGTTCCCGCTCCCTTTTCTGGACCGACGGTTTCCGACCGAAGGAAATTTTATTGCAGCAGTCGGCAACCGTCGGTCCAAGAAACTCACAAAAACGATCCGAGACGGTTTCAAGCAAGGGACAGACCTTCCGGTCTTTTCACTTAACGCTCTACCGCTGGTTATAGGAATTGACTTTTCAGACCACTGGTCTTTTTACAAATTTGGCTATTCCGCTGTAATGATAACCGATACCGCTTTCTATCGAAATCCGCATTATCACATGGAAAGCGACACTTACGAAACTCTTGATTATGAACGAATGGCAAAGGTAGTGCACGGAGTACGGGCGGCTGTGGAAAGGCTCATAACAGGTTGACCACTTACTTCCCAAGTCCCGCCGGTGGCCTTGTCCTCCCGAAAAAGCCGGCAAATACCAACAGCGTCAGTACAAAAGGGAACATAAGCGTAAATTGTGACGGGATGTTCGAAAACGAGACATGTATGTATTCTGAAATGGCTGTTGCAAATCCAAAAAAGAGGGCAAACCACATAACAAGGAACGGACGCCATCTGCCGCATATCAACACCGCAATGGCAAGGTATCCGCGGCCGTTTGTCATATTTTCGATAAACAGGCTCGTTTCGCCCAGCGAGATATAAGCTCCTCCCACGCCAGCAATGCAGCCGCTTGCAACAACAGCACAAAAGCGTATCTTTTTTACGGTTACCCCAAGGGAAAGCGCCGCGTCACTGTCTTCGCCTGCCGCGCGCAGGCGAAGCCCATACCGCGTCCTGTAAAGAAACATCCACAGTAACACCAGGAGCACACCCGCAAACAGAATAAACGGCGAAATTGAAAAAGAACCTATCCGGAACGACTCCACCGAGGGGACCGACGGTGAAACGCCGTACACTCCAAAGATCTGGTTCAACAAAAAACCTGTTGTACCTACCGCCAAAAGGTTTAACGCGATGCTGCTGACAACCTGGTTAATCCCCATAATTAGAGAGCCAAAAGCGTGGAGCAGGCCCATGGCTCCTCCTGCTGCAACCGCCGCCAGTATCCCCAACAGCGGGTCTCCGGTATAGTAAGCACCGAAAACAGCGAAAAACGCGCCCATGAGCATCATCCCTTCAAGGGCGAAATTGATGACTCCGGACCGTTCAGAGATCAGTCCTCCTAACGCCGCTAAAAGGAGAGGCATGGTTTTGGCTATGGTTGAGTTGAGTAAGAAAAGTTCCATTTAATTTCTTTCATTCGTCGATTTTTTCCCAATTTCCAGCTTCCGAACAATATATTTCCCTGAGACCAGAAACACGAGCGCCGCTTCTATGATAAGGGTGATGTTGGGAGAAATATCCGTGCAGAGCTGAAAATACCGATCAGCGCTTCTTAATGAGGCAATGAATACAGATGCAATAACAAGACCCACAGGATGACATTTTGAAATAAGGGCTGCGGCCAACCCGTCGTAACCGTATCCTGAAAAAGATCCCGCATAAAAGGTTCTATGCACTCCGGTCAGGTCAACAGCGCCCCCCAGACCGGCCAACATTCCGCCAACGACCATTAATCGCACATAATAATATTTATAATCAATCCCTGCGTATGTCGCCGCATCACGGCTTTGCCCGATAATTCGGACCTCGTAGCCTTGAGGTTTGTTTTTCATATACCATCCGTATAAAACGCAAAGGCCGACAGCTAACAAAATACCCGGCGAAAGGATAGCGCTGCCTCCGGCAATTGTCAGCGCCGGAAGAGAGGCGCTTTCTGAAATCCTCGCCGTTCTCGCCATCTCATATCCGGCACAAAACGGTCCCCGGACTAAAAAATCAACAAGATAGAGGGCCACATAGTTTAATATAATGGTTGTGACCACCTCATGCACCTTGCGTTTGACCTTAATAATCCCTGCAATACATCCCCATGCCGCTCCCATACCAATTCCTGCAGCAACAGCAAAAATAAGCGGCAGAGGTGTCGGCAATTCTTTTAAATAGAACCCGACAAGTGCGGCCGAGAGTCCGCCAAGATAGATCTGTCCTTCGCCGCCTGCATTGAAAAGTCCTCCTCTTAGAGGGATCGCTGCCGCAAGGGCCGCAAAGAGGATGAGAGCGCTTTTATTCAACGTAATCGCAAGGTTGTTCAGGTTCATAAATGCGCTGAACCAATAGGCCGACATAACCTTGAGCGGCGAAAGACCCGCTAAGCAAGAAATGAGCGAGACTACCACGATACCGATTATAACAATCTGCAAAAAATAAGCGACAGGTGATATCCAGCGGCTTAAAAATCTCAAAACCTTCCCCTTGTCATATACAGACCAATAGACCTTCCGGTCGCTTTCTCTGCTTCAACCTCATAAATTATAGAATAATCATACAGCACGGCTATCCTGTTACTTATTCTTAGGATTTCATCCAGATCATAGGAGATCAATATGACGGCCAGCCCCTTCTCCTTGCTGCGCTGCAGGATCTCATAAAATTCTTCGGCAGCCCGAATATCGAGTCCCCGGGTAGGCTGCTCCAGTATAAGAAGTTCGGGGGACCCCTCCAGCTCTCTTGCAAGCAAAAATTTTTGGAGGTCTCCTCCGGAAAGATTCTCTGCTTTTGATAGTTCATCCGGCGCTACGATATGATATTTATCGAGAAGCCGGCGGGTGTCTTCGTATATCTTCGAAAAGTCGAATCGTTTCTTCCTCGTAAAAGCATCTGTTTTATGATACCCTAATATCCTATTCTCTGCCAGGGTAAATAAAGAAATACTTGCCCTGTTTTCACGGTCCTCGGGAAGATAGGCTATTCCCAATCTTCTGATTTGTTCCGTAGTCAAGCCCTTAAGGTCGGTCCCTTTCCAGGTAATCCTCCCATTATAGGCATTCTTGATCCCAAAAAGGGCATCGACAATCTCTCTTTCGCCGTTCCCCGGAACACCGGTAATTCCAAAGACCTCTCCGGGGGAAATACTGAATGCCACCCGTCCCTGTCCTTTTTTCAGGCTCATATGAACCCTCAATGGCGGAGCGCCGCGACTGTCGGCTATTGATCGTGGAACATCATATACGGCAATTTCTTCGTCTCCAACTACAGCCCTGCTTATTTTTTCGAGATCAAAATCAGCCTTTTCATATTCCGCGACCACTTTTCCCTTTCGCATGACATACATTTTGTCTGCTATCCCGAGGAGTTCTGAAATCTCTGAAATCTTGTGAGAGATAAGAACGACCGTTCTCCCCTCTTTGCGAAACAGTTCTATGCCTTGGAAAAAACGCTCTTTTTCAATAGGCGTCAGTATTGAGGTGGTTTCGTCAAAGATAAGGATTGGGGTTTCATGGTAAACAAATCGCAGGATTTCAACCTGCTGTTTTTGGCTGGCGCTGAGCGATCCAACCGGCTCGTCAAAAAGGAGCTGGAAAGAAAATCTGTCTATAAGTTCTCGTACCTTCTCCGTTGCCGTCTGATAAGAGATAAACCCCCTCTCTCTTAGTTTATGGCCAAGGATAACATTGTCAAGGACCGTGAATGAAGAGACAAGTTTGAAGTGCTGGTGTACCGTACCAATGCCGGCCTTTATGGCATCAGCACGACTTTTTAAACGACAAAATTTTCCATAGATCTTTATGGAACCAAGATCAGGCTGAACCGAACCCGAAAGCATATTCATCAGCGTGGTCTTGCCTGCGCCGTTTTCTCCTACAATTGCACAAACTTCACCCTCTTTGATCTCAATACTGACCCCATCGTTTGCGACCACATCGTCAAACGATTTATGGATTGAGGTCATTGTTATGGCAACTTGTGTCATTTAAAATCTAAAGCTCCGGAATGTTGAACGCGACAATCTGATCAGGCCGAGAGACCTTTGCAAAATGCGACATTTTTTCGTCAGGCAAGGGGGCCCTGCCTCTTCCGATCTAAAATCAAAGCTTAGCACATTTGGAAGGTGAATATCACCCTCAATGTGAATAAATTTTGTCTGTTTTGGAATATAATCGGTCTGATCGTTGAACTCTTTTAGTAAAAAATGCTGGTGCCCCCGGCATGATTCGAACATGCGGCACAAGGATTAGGAATCCTTTGCTCTATCCCCTGAGCTACGGGGGCAAAAATGAAAAGTTGTTGGTTGTAAATATCGATACTTTATGGTAAGGATAGCATCCTATAATCGTTATTCTGTTTTCAGTCAACTCTTTTGTGGAGGGGGAACTGGGCCATGAAAAAGATAGAACGTGCAATAATCAGTGTAACGGACAAGACAGGCATTGTGGGGTTCGCAAAGGAACTCCAGGGTTTTGGCGTTGAAATTCTCTCTACCGGGGGCACCGCGAAAAAGCTTCGTGAAGGGGGCGTCAATGCACGGGAAATATCAGATTACACCGGTTTCCCGGAGATGCTGGATGGGAGAGTGAAGACCTTGCATCCGAAGATTCACGGAGGTATCCTGGGACGACGGGACATTCCCGATCATGTCCGGCAGATGAAGACGCACGATATCCTCCCGATAGATATGGTTTTAGTCAATCTCTATGAATTTGAAAAGACGGTCGCTCGAAAAGACTGTACCCTGGATAAGGCTATCGAAAATATTGATATCGGGGGCCCGGCAATGCTTCGATCATCCGCAAAAAACTATAAGGACGTGACGGTCATCATCGATCCGGCAGATTACGATATGGTATTGGATGAGATGCGTAAAAACAACGGCGTTACCACCCTTAAAACGCGTTTCTATTTAGCCCGAAAGGTGTTTAAGATAACCAATGCCTACGACGGCAATATATCTAAGTACCTGAAGGAGTGTTCTGTATCCTGATGCGTATTTGTGTAATTGATGGACAGGGTGGGGGTATCGGAAGCGTTGTTATCAAGCAACTCAAAGATGCCTTTGGCGAGTTAATTGAAATTATCGCCCTGGGGACCAATGCAATCGCCACCACTCAGATGCTGAAAGCCCGGGCAAACCGGGGAGCATCCGGAGAAAATGCGATTGTCAGGACTGTTATCGATTCCGATATCATTATAGGGCCTATAGGAATTGTATTGGCCCATGCCATGATGGGAGAGGTTACTCCCAGGATTGCCGAAGCTGTTGCTTCGTGCCGGGCAAGAAAATTTTTCCTTCCCCTGACACAGGAAGACGTTGAAATTGTAGGATTGGCCTCTATCCCCCTGCCGCGTCTTGTTGAAACAATGATCAACGACCGATTAAGGAAGTTAATAGAAAGAGGAAAAAGCCATGTGTGAAGCAAATGCATATGTGATCCGCGACGGGAAAGAAGAATTGGTTATGGAGGCTGTGGATACGGTTGAACCGGACAACGGTGATTTGAGGATTGTAAATATCTTCGGTGACCAGAAGGTCCTCCATGCCCGGATAAAATCCCTCGAATTAGTAAATCACAAAATAATCTTAGAAGAAAAAAGGGTGATACCGGGCTCTCCGTGAAGATCAGGATAGCTAAAACAGCTGGATTTTGCATGGGTGTCCGGAGGGCTGTGGATCTGGTCCTGAAGGCCGCGAATACCCCAAAAGAACCTCTTTATACCTATGGTCCCCTCATCCATAATCCTCAGATCATTGATCTCTTAGAGCAAAAGGGGGTTTCCGTCTTAACCGATCCCTCTTCAGCAGAACCCGGCACAGTTCTAATCAGGGCCCACGGCGTCCCCCCCCACGTGAAAGATTCTCTGGGAAAAATGGGGTTTACTGTTGTGGACGCCACCTGCCCCCGCGTTATTAAAGTACAAACCATTATCCAAAAATACGCGCAACAAGGGTATCATACCATTATTGTCGGCGACAAGAATCACCCGGAGGTTATCGGCCTTCTCGGTTATACCGAGAGTCGCGGTATTGCAGTAAACCGCCTGGAAGATATTCCAACAGTCCCATCCTTTAACAAGGCCATTGTGGTAGCGCAGACCACACAAGATAGTCACGTCTTTTCGGAGATGGCCAGTGTCTTTTCCGCCCGTTTTCCGCAGTATAAAATTTTCAACACCATTTGTGATTCCACTATTAAACGTCAGCTCGAAATTCGTGAGATGGCAAAAGAGGTAGATGCTATTATCGTTGTGGGAGGACGTAATAGCGGAAACACAAAAAGGCTTGCCCAAATCGGAAAAAACTCCGGCGTGCCCACCTTTCATATCGAAACAGATGCGGATCTTGACCCCTCCCTTATTGAAGGAATGCATCGCATAGGAATAACTGCCGGGGCATCTACTCCGACCTGGGTGACCAGCAAGGTCTTTAAGGCGCTCGAAAATCTTCCCCATGAAGGAAAAATAGGTTGGCGGAGCGCCATTCATAAAATACAACGGACACTTTTATTGAGCAATCTCTATGTCTCGCTGGGGGCAGGATGTCTCAGTTTTGCCTGCGCCGTTCTCCTGGGGATCAAACCCACCCCTTCCACGGTCCTTATGGCCGCGTTCTACGTCCTTTCAATGCACATTATGAACCGGTTTACCAATAAAGAAGCAAAACGCTACAATGATCCTGATCGAGCCAGGTTTGACGAAAAATTCAAGGGTCTGCTACTTGCCATGAGTATCTGCTCCGGTGCAATCGGTTTGAGCATGGCCTATTTTTTAGGAACAAAGCCGTTTGTGAGCCTTCTGATCATGAGTATCATGGGAATGCTTTATAACGTCAAGGTCTTGCCTGGAAATATAAAAATTTTTGGTCGTTTTCAAAAGATCAAGGATATCCCAGGATCAAAGACCTTTTTAATTGCGGCGGCATGGGGTGTGGTGGCGGTAATCTTGCCTGCTCTGACAGTATTCCCCACCATTAATGCGTCCATAATATTCGTATTCATATGGACCGCTGTTTTGGTCTTCATCAGGTCGGCAATCTTCGACATTATAGATACACAGGGCGACCGGATCGTGGGGCAGGAAACCCTTCCTATCGTATTGGGGGAAAAACGGACGCTTTGTCTTCTCAAGATTCTCTTGGCCCTTTTGATTGTCACTGTGCCTGCAGGATATGCACTCGGCATGGTCTCATCTTTTGGCTTTGCCATGGTGTTGTGTGTGCTTTATTTAGCAGGCGTTCTAATGGTATACGAACGAAGCTGGATGTTTCCGGGATTTAGATTCGAATTCTTGGTTGAATCAAGCTTTGTGTTGTCCGGACTCATTGCGTCGGGATGGATATTCATGACAGGTTAGCGTCAATATCTAATAGTTCATCGATTAAGGTATCCTCCCAGCCTTCTATCCACAGTTCCTCATTTTCTCCCAGGCTCTCAAGAAGTTTTAGCTCATCATTTATATTTTTGATCTCCGTCTCTTCCGGGGTTGAGGCAGCGCTTATCTCTGCCTCTGCAAGAAGTTCCATTTCTGTAAGGATAACCTCTTCGGTATCACTGATGATATCCTCCCCCTCGCCAACAAGTTCCATAAGAACCAGTTCGTTTGTCAGTTTCTCCGGGGACTGCAACAGACCAAATCCGATCTTATTGGAATCCTGGAAAAAAAAGAGGCTGAAAATAACGACGATAATAGCAGCGGAAGCCACCCCCGTCCTCACCCTGTTTTCCGATAAAAAGAAACGGACTCCGTCTATAAATGACAACAGAGTGGAACGCTTAGCAATCCGCTGCTCCAGCTTTTCGTTTAACTCAGACATATAGGTATCAAGGAGGTCTTCAGGGGGCTGTTTCAGCTGTTTTTTGACCAGGTTCAACATCGGCTCCATCTCTTCAAATCGGAGGGCACACGTGCCACAGGATGCCAGATGCTCTTTCACCAAACGGGTCTCTTCTCCGGGTAATTCCTTATAATAATACGCCGGCAGTAACTTTTGCGTCCTCTTGCAGCTATTCATTTATGTTTCCCCTTTTCACAATAGGCTCCGAGCCTGTCCTGTAATTTTATTACTGCATGGTAAAGACGTGACTTCACCGTGCCGGGAGCACAATGTGTAATATTTTTTATCTCTTTTATGCTCATGCCGTGAATATGCTTAAGAACAAATGCAATCCTTTGATTTGTTGGGAGAGAATTGATTGCCCGGGTTATCTTTTTATTTAACTCCTTATTTAACAACTCATCTTGAGGGTCGGGATCGGAACCGGGCTCTGTCAGAAAGATGTCCTCTGAAGACCGCTCTTCGTCATTCTCCTCTTGGTTAATAAAAAAAATGAACCTTTCCGCGCTCTTCTTGCGAATATGATCTTTGCAGGCATTGATCAGGATGCGATAAAACCAGGTATAAAAAGAGGAGGCCCCCCTGAACTTCCGTATCGATTGATATGCCTTGAGGAAGGCCTCCTGGGAGACGTTCTTCGCGTCTTCATAGTCTCCGGTAAAGGAATAGGCGATACTCAACGCCCTTTTTTTATGCCGCTCCACCAGCTCGGCAAAGGCATCCTTTGATCCTCCTTGAATCAACTTTATCAATTCCCGGTCCCGGTCCATACGCTTACCTTCCGCCACCATGGTTGTTCCGCCGGTGAACACCACCTGACGGCTTCATGTGCCGGTTCGGTCTTTCTCTTGGTCCCTTAAAATTCTCAGCCCTGCGCGCCTCTCTCCTTTTCATTATCCGCTCATACCGTTGCGGATCTTCCTTTTTTATTCTTTCCAGCCTTTCACGCAACCGCTCTTTTCTATTGGAGATTATCTCCTTGAATCGTTCGGGGTCCTCGCGCCTCAATCTCTCCAGCCTATTCCTGGTTCTTTCCCTTCTTTTATTAATGACCTCTTTGAACTTCTCCGGATCTTCCCTCCGTAATTTACGCAATCTTTTCCCAAGGTTCTGTTTCCTCTTTTTTACCAGTTGTTGATATTTTTCAGGGTTTTCTTTGCGGAGCCTTCTCAGCTCTTCCGCCTTTCCCCTAAGTCCCGGAGGCACATCCCATTCGCCCCAACCCTGTTTTACACCCTGATCCCAGCCAGGGGGTCTTTGTTCGATAACTTTTTCAATGGGATCAGGAACCGTGTCACCCTCCTGCGCCGGAACAGTACCTGACAGGACGAAATGGGCGGCCGGCGCTATCAACGTAACCATAATAAACTTTTTTACAATTTTGTTCATGAGTTATCTCTCCCTTTTCTGTTAAATTTACAAACACGACCTGTTTTTTGTTTTTACTGACTTAGACGGGGGAGACAGAAAAAGGTTCATTAATATATTATATCCCTTGCTGTCAGGTAATTTTCAAGTCCTTTCCGACAAGAGGGGGCTATGTGAAAAAAGTATTGAATGATCTTTTCGGGTATGTAATTATACGTATTGAAACTGGCTCATCTGAATTATTATTGATGACATCGTAAAAAGTCTTTGATGAGCTAATCTTGGTCACTTTTCTTAGAGCTTTTTAGTGAAGCGAAGCGTCAAAATCGTAAACTGTTTGAGGACGTTAGTCCGAGTTTTTACGATTTAGCGAAGCGAACTTAGAAGCTCTAAAAAGTGACCAATCAAGCGAATTGAAGACT